>USAP01000153.1 GCA_900552775.1 uncultured Eubacteriales bacterium
CTCATGAACCATCCTCCAAAAAGCTTATTATTATATAATACAAGATTTTTGCCAATAAGTCAATATTTTTGAAAAAACGGCTCAAAATTCACCTGAATATTGATTAAAAATTATAATCAACCGGCATCGGGACACCCTTTTTTGCGCTTTCTATTATAGAAAGACAAATTGAAACCGTAGCGGCACCCGCTTCGGGATTTAAAAGAGGTTCTCTGCCTTCGGCAATACAACTGCAAAATTCATTAATTTCATCGTTAATGTTATGATTGCTTATTTGTACCGGTATTTTGATTTCAAGCCCTTTTGTTTTTTCATTCAGAAAGTCTTTATCACACTTCAAATCATTTTTGAAAAGGGAAAGTGTATCGGAAGTGTTGTCAACAATAATTGTTCCTTCCGTACCGTAAAGAACTGTTCTCATAGTGTAATTTCTTTTGCATCCGGTTGAACAATAGAATTTAATATATAAAATGTTGTCTGATTTGTGTATCTGTTACAGTTAAATCACAAAATTACGTTTTTTGATAAATCTATAGCTTTTTTTATTAAAATGTTATGTTCATTCATAGAAGAATTATCTATTACATACAACAAAAGCTCATGTAATATTCTTCCAATGTTTGAATTTTCGATTCCTAATTTAATAAGATCATTTCCGTTTATCGCTAATGTGTTTAAAGAAAAACACTCATTGTTTTTTAATATATCAAATAAAGTTTCCAAACACTCCCCATTGATTTCCAGAAGTTTTTTTACGCTTTGAACGGAATTTTCGCAAAGCAGCAATTTTACTTCCCGTCTTGAATATGTTTTATCTTTTAAATGATCTGCAATAAAACATGATTCACGCAAAAATTTATTTGATGTTTTCAGTATTTTGCAAGCCGAGAACGTGTTATCCTCAAACAGCGCCGCAAACCTGACTGCCGGATCATGAGGCATATTTGTCAAATTTTCAATATGAATTTCAAAGGGAAAAATCACACTGAAAACTTCGTTATATTCCTCAAGAATGTATGCGGCATAATCAGATATAACGAGTTTTGAAAACTCTTTGAATATACGTTCGGCTGCTATGTCTGAAAGTAAATGTTTGTTTCTGCAAATTGCAGCCGAAGTTTTCTCTTCAATCGTAAAACCAAGTGTTGAAGCAAATCTTAATGCGCGCATAATTCTGAGCGCATCTTCGTTAAATCTTTTTTCGGCATTACCGACACATTTTATTATTTTATTTAAGATGTCATCGGCGCCGCCAAAATAATCAAAAAGTTTTTCGTATCCGTATGCCATTGCATTAACGGTAAAATCACGTCTTTTCAAATCCTCGGACAAGTCTTTTGTAAATAAAACTTTATCCGGTCTGCGGTGATCCGAATAAGAACCGTCGCATCTTAATGTGGTAATCTCAATTGGGGAACTGTCAACCAACGCTGTTACCGTACCGTGTTTGATACCGGTTTTTATAACGATGAATTCCTTTAAACATTCCATTGTTTCATCCGGCAAGGCATCCGTGCAAAGATCATAATCCGTTGGTTTTTTATTCATCAGAGTATCTCTTACGCAGCCGCCCACATAATATGCTTTAAAGCCATTCTCGGTTAAAATATCAATCACTTTTTGTGCCAACGTATCGTAAACGCGCATTTAACCACCCTTTATTCGGACTTAAGTTTTTCACTCTGAGCATTTGTTATAAGTGCATCGATAACCTCGTCCATATCTCCGTTTAAAAACGCGTCAAGCTTATGAATGGTTAAACCGATTCGATGGTCACTCACTCTTCCCTGAGGGAAATTATATGTTCTGATTCGTTCACTTCTGTCACCTGTTCCGACCTGACTACGTCTTTCGTCAGCAATGGCATCATGCTGTTGCTGAGAAATTAAATCATATAATCTTGATCTTAAAATTTTCATTGCTTTGTCTTTATTTTTGTGCTGGCTTTTTTCATCCTGGCACGAAACTACAAGACCTGTAGGCAAATGCGTTATTCTGACCGCCGAGTCTGTTGTGTTTACACATTGACCGCCCGGTCCTCCTGCTCTGAAAACGTCAATTCTCAAATCATTAGGATTTATATCAACCTCGACTTCTCCGGCTTCGGGAAGAACGGCAACCGTTACGGTTGAAGTGTGTATTCTGCCTGACGACTCGGTTTCCGGAACTCTCTGAACGCGATGAACTCCGCTTTCAAATTTAAGCCTGGAGTAAGCACCGTTACCTTCTATCATAAATGAAATTTCTTTAATTCCGCCTATGTCTGTAATGTTTGAGCTTAATGTTTCAACTTTCCAATGCTTGCTTTCCGCATACATTGAATACATTCTGAAAAGATCGGCTGCAAAAAGTGCCGCTTCATCACCGCCGGCACCGCCGCGTATTTCAACAATAACATTCTTTTCATCATTAGGGTCTTTCGGAAGAAGCAGTATCTTAAGTTCCTCCTCAAGTTTAGGCAAAATATCGCGATTTTCGTTTATTTCAGATGTCAAAAGCTCGCAAAATTCGGGATCCTTCTCTGTTTTAAGCATTTCTTCCGACTCTTTAACTGTATCCGCAGCTTTTTTATATTCACGGTATTTTTCAACAATCGGTGTAAGAGAAGCATGTTCCTTCATGAGTTTTTGCCACTTTTCTATATCGGCAATTATCTCGGGGTTAGTAATTTTTTTTGAAAGCTCTTCAAACTGTTCCTCGAGAAAAGCAAGTTTTTCGTACATTTATTCCATCCTTTCGAGAAGTTTTGAGGCAACAAGAGCATTCAGAGCCGCTTTTTCGTAAAGCTCTGTTGATTTTTTTATTAATTCACTCTTGATCTCTTCTTTATTTTCAACAATTTCCTTTATATAAGCGTAAGTTTTTTCAACATCAAAATGTTCCGCCGAAACAGTTCTTTCCTGACCAATATACTCCATAAATGATTCAACCTTGGGATCATAAGTTATGCCTATACCGGCAACAGCATTTCCTGCTGCAAAAATAAGCGAATGAAGCCGCATTCCTATAATTATATCCATTCTTGAAATAATATCTATAACTTCATCAACATTAAGTTTTGAATTAACTACAAAACTCTTTTTGCACAACCGCGAAACTCTTTCGGAAATTCCTATATCCGACGGATATTTCATCGGAATAAAAACAGGTGTGAGACCAAAATCATCGTAAACTCTGTTAATCAAATCCGACATTTTGACTTCAAACTTTTTGTCGTTTTTACGCCATTTGCGGATTGAAATACCTATAAGCTGCGAATCTGTTGGTATTTGGAGCTTATTGAGCAACCTTTCTCCGCAAGCACGGTTACCGTGCAAACCGATTGCTGGATCGGCAGTCAATACATATTCTTTGCCGGGCAAAAGCTTTTTTAGTTCATCCGCGCTTTTTAAATCCCTTAGCGTAATTTTGTCAACATTTTTCAAAACAGATGAAACAATTTTATAGTGACGTTCTTTCAGAGGCCCGATTCCGTTTGCATAAACATATGTTTTTATTCCCAATCTTTCGGCAAGTTTAAGTGTATATAAATAATAGTGCAAAGATTTAGAACTTGTTGCATCCTGAATCAAACTGCCTCCGCCCGATATTAACATTTTTGAGTTTTTCATAATTCTTCGCAGAGAAAACGGATTATATCTGTATGCCGTGTTTACAAGACTCTGACGTCTTCCTTCGGCAGGTTTGTTTGTAAGAATCTCAATTCTCACATCAGGCATAACTCTTTTCAAATCGAATAATATAGCGCGCAAAAGTGCATCATCGCCTATATTGTCAAATCCGTAATAACCGGAAAGTACTATATCGTTTGTTTTTGTATCCGAACTGTATTTTAGCACGGTATTATATATTTTAATATGTTCATTTGCAAGGTTCTCGGATGAAAACTGTGTCACAGCTCTCTTATAAAGGTTTTCGCCCAAAAATTTACGTAATTGCGGATTCATTAATACTGTTTCAAGTTTTTCGGCAAATTCATTGACATTTTCGCTTTGAAAAAGCATTCCCGTCTCCTCATCGGTTATAATATCCGGAATACCTCCGACATTTGAAGAAACCGTTGCTTTCTTAAGCCGTGCACCTTCAAGAAGCATATACGGAAAACTTTCGGAGCGCGATGTAATGCAGTTAACGTCAATTGCATTAATAAAACTGTATATGTCCTTAATAAAACCACAGAAAACAAATCTGTCGGCCACGCCCTCTTTTTCGGCAATTTCTTTAAGCGCTTTTTCACCGTC
>USAP01000154.1 GCA_900552775.1 uncultured Eubacteriales bacterium
AAACCACGCTTCATTTTTTGTTTTCTCGCACCATCCCAATTATCATATCGGCATGCTACATACCATTTTCCTGTCCTTTTGTCCTTATGCACCGACATTGTTAAACACTCCTTCCGAACCGTAAAATTTTTCCTCAAAGTATCTTCTGCTAACTCTGCCTGCGACTGTTATAAAACCTTTAGCTTCCAGCTCTTTATTCAAAAGCCGAACAACTTTGTAAGCATAAGATATTGAGACACCCAAAGTTTCTGCCACCTCATCGGCGGAAATCATCAACTGTTTGTTCATCTTTGTTTTCTCCTTTCTTAAGTTTTTATACAGTTCGCTTCTGAACTGTATATTTGTATTATATCAGTTCATTTATGAACTGTCAATACCATTTTTGCATATTCACAAAATGTTCACATTTTATTTTTCACAAAATTATAAAAAACTATTTCATTTTTGAACGGTTTGTGTTATACTGTATGTAAAGATTATTTTTGATAACAGATATTTGGAGGTACACCACTATGGAAGTAGGGAAAAAGATTAAGCGGTTCCGCACGGCTTTTGGACTATCTCAAAAAGAGCTTGCACAAAAATCCGGTTTAAGCGAGCCAGCAATCCGTAATTATGAGCTAGGAAACCGTACACCGTCCGAAAAGCAGCTTGAGAAAATCGCCGGTGCTTTGGGAGTAAGCATATACGCAATTTCCGATCCTAATTTAGAAAATTACGACGCTGTTATGCACGCACTTTTTTGCTTAGAAGATGAATACGGCATTGTTCCTAATGAGCTTGACGGACAAGTGCACTTGTCCGTAGAAAACAAAAACGCTGTCACAAGAACTGTAAGCCAAATGCTCAGTTCATGGAACAGCGAATTCAAAAAACTTAAATCAGGCGAAATAACCAAGGAAGAATATGATATGTGGCGTTACAGTTATCCTCGTATTAAGGCTGAACACTTACATGAAGAATTTAAGAAACTGAAAAACAATACTGAAAAATAACAAATGTTATCATTCTGTTATCAATTTCAAAATAAAATCCCCGAAAACCGCATTATAACGCAGTTTTCGGGGATTTGTTTATTATTCCCACTCAATAGTCGCCGGCGGTTTACTTGTAATATCGTACACCACTCTGTTAACACCGTCGACCTCATTTGTGATTCTGGATGAAATTGTTGCGAGGACATCGAAATCGATTCTTGCAAATTCGCAAGTCATAAAATCGTTTGTTTTCACGGCGCGGACCGCGACCGTATAGTCATACGTTCTGCCGTCGCCCATAACGCCGACGGAGCGGGTATTTGTAAGAACGGCGAAATACTGGTTTGCGCCGGCATTGGCGCGTTCGAGTTCCTCACGGACGATAGCATCGGCATTTCTGAGAATTTCAAGTTTTTCGTGCGTCAAATCGCCGATAACGCGGATTGCAAGACCGGGGCCGGGAAACGGCTGTCTCCAGACAAGATTTTCCGGAAGGCCGAGTTTAATGCCGACTTTGCGGACCTCATCTTTGAAAAGATTTCTGAGCGGCTCAACAATGCCTATAAACTTCATATTTTCAGGGAGTCCGCCAACATTGTGGTGACTTTTGATATTTGCCGCGGCGCTGTTTCCGGATTCTATAACATCGGGGTAAATTGTGCCCTGAGCCAAAAATTCCGTGTCGCCGTAAAGTTCGGACTGTTCTTCAAAAACCTTTATAAATTCAGCTCCTATGGTTTTGCGCTTTGTTTCGGGATCGGAGACGCCTTCAAGCTTTTTCAAAAATCTCTCCTCGGCATTCACGCGAACAAATTTAAGCTCGCGTTTTGAGAAAATTTCTTCGATTTCGTCACCTTCGTTTTTGCGCATGAAGCCGTGATCAACAAAAATACACACAACCTGATTCGGAATTGCGCGCGCCAAAAGCGCCGCACAAACAGAGGAATCCACACCGCCGGAAAGCGCAAGCAAAACCTTTTTGTCTCCGACCTGTTTTCTTATAAGTTCTGTCTGGGTTTCAATGAAATCGTCCATATTATAATCAAGCTTTGCACCGCAGACGTGTACAAGAAAATTTCTGATAATCTGCGTTCCGTTTTTCGTAATCTCGGTTTCCGGATGAAACTGAAGCCCGTAAAGTTTTTTCTCCGGGCATTCCACAGCGGAATTCGGGCAGTCAGCGGAATGAGCAACCGCACGGAATCCTTCCGGCAGTCCGCTTACAAAATCCGTGTGGCTCATGAGGGTGGTTTGCTTATTTTCAAGTCCCGCAAAGAGCGGAGATGAAGAATCATCGACAAAAACTTCCGTTTCGCCGTATTCGCTAACATCACATGAGCTTACTTTGCCGCCCATTGTGTAGCACAAAAGCTGATGACCGTAGCAAATCCCCAAAACCGGTATTCCGAGTTTGAAAACCTCGGGGTCGCATTTAGGCGATTTCTCGTCATAAACGCTGTTCGGGCCGCCCGTCAGAATGATGCCTATGGGATTGATTTCCTTAATTTCTTCAACAGTGATATTTCCGGGCTTCACAAGAGAATATACGTTGTTTTCTCTTACGCGGCGGGCGATAAGTTCCTTATACTGACCGCCGAAGTCCAAAACTATAACGGTTTCGTTTTTCATATGTGTTTTTCCTCCGTTTATACTATTATACTATTTATGGTTATTAATGCTTTTACGCGCTTTTAAAAGCCGTATATTTTTTAAAGAATTATTTTTCTACGCCTTTGTCAGCCACTTCTTTCAAAGCTGCGGCAAGACCTGCAAGACTTTGAATTTCGGAAGGTATGATAATTTTTGTAGCTTTTCCGTCAGCCGCTTTTTCGAAAGCTTCAAAACTTCTTAATGTGAGCATTGCCTTTGTCGGGTTCGCCTCGTTGACAAGCTTAATGCCCTCGGCAACCGCGGACTGAACTTTGATTATCGCGGAAGCTTCGCCCTCCGCACGGCGTATGGCAGATTCTTTTTCGGCGTCCGCACGCAAAATTGCGGCTTCCTTTTCACCCTCGGCCACGAGAATAGCCGATTTCTTTTCGCCTTCGGCGCGCAGAATGGACTCGCGTCTTTCGCGTTCCGCTTTCATCTGGCGCTCCATCGAGTCCTGTATTTCTCTGGGCGGAATAATATTTTTCAGCTCAACGCGGTTGATTTTAATTCCCCACGGATCCGTCGCTTCGTCCAGAATCGCGCGCATTTTTGTGTTTACAATGTCTCTTGATGTGAGCGTTTCATCAAGTTCCATTTCACCTATGATGTTACGGAGCGTTGTTGCCGTGAGGTTTTCAATCGCCATCATCGGTCTCTCAACACCGTATGTGAAAAGCTTTGGATCGGTTATCTGAAAAAAGACAACCGTGTCTATCTGCATGGTAACATTATCTTTCGTAATAACACCCTGAGGTTCGAAATCCACAACCTGTTCCTTTAAGTTGACGCGTTTTGACACTTTTTCCAGAAGCGGAATTTTAAAATGTATTCCAACACCCCATGTTGCATGGTATGCACCAAGGCGTTCCACAATAAAAGAATGTGCCTGCGGAACGACTTTGATGTTAGATATTACTGCTGCTGCCAGCAAAAGAATAATAATATAAATCATGTCTTTTCCTCACTTTCTATAGTTCTGCAATTCCCGAAACAGCGGAAAGAATGAGAATTCAAAGAATTCGCATTTGTCATGCTTTTTTTCGTCTGACAACCGCGCGTACACCTTCAACCGCCGTTATTTCAACCAATTCGCCTTTTTTGATACCGCTGCCGTCTGCGCTTTTCGCAGACCATACAGTTCCTCCCACCTTAACCTGTCCTTTTCCCTCAATATCGTCTATATCCTGCGTCACCTCTGCCGTCATACCCATGATTCTGTCAAAATTTGTGGCATGCCTGTCTTTTTGTATCATGCGTTTTGCCGCAGGCATCATAAAAACAAGCAGCAAAGCGCTTACGGCAATAAAAACGCATGCCTGCACAGCCGTTCCGGCGCCGAGCGCAGCCGCAGCCATTGCACATACCGATCCTATTACAAACCATACAGAAACAAGCCCGACCGTCAGGATTTCAACAATAAGCGATACACCCGCCAGACAAAGCCAGAAAACAACAGCACCGTCCATTTCGTTTCCTCCTTTTGCATCGGAATTTCCGAATTCTATTCTATTTTATTATATTATACCACATACATCCGCGATTTACAAGAAAAACATTTTTTACATCCTGCGGTAATTGACAACGAAACTTTATTGTGAT
>USAP01000155.1 GCA_900552775.1 uncultured Eubacteriales bacterium
TTTATTGCTTATATTATCGTTATAATGGTCGTTTATGAAACGAAGAATTTCAAGTGTTTTATCCGGTTTTGTGAACAAATATTCGGCATTCGAATATTCTCTTGCGGCCTCCGCGAGAATGGACAGCATTTTGCCGGATGTATATATATCGTGATAGCGCTCTTTTTTCTTGTTTTTTATGTAAATACTCATTATAGTTTCTTCAAGATACTGTGCTCCGCTTAAAAAAACGGTGCCGTTAAATTCGGGTTCCGTTTCAAAGCGTATATTTTCCGTGACTTTTTTGGGATTAAAGTTATCGGCAGTATCCGGCTTTATATAAAATCCGTTTATTTCCTCATTTTCGGAAGTATAGTCAAAATTTACGGTGATCAGCGAAAGTTCTTCCGAAATTTTTGTAAAGCTGTAAGGAATTCTCGGCTTAAGTATAAGCAAGCTTCCTTTTGATATTGTGAAAGGCTCTGCGCCTATATGCATAGAGCCGCTTCCATAAAGCACATAAATTATGCAGTGGTCATATAAAATAAGCTTTTCTGTACTTTCATCACCCGGGGTCATACGAATCTGTCCCGCATGTCTGACAAATGGTCTTATATCTTTAAAATTCATTTCAGATCACCTTTCGTGAAACTTCTATGCTCTCGGATGAGCCCTTTTGTACACGTCAAAAATTTTATTTTCAAGAATTTTTTTATAAACAAGTGTTGAGGATGAGTCCGAAAATCCCATCATTTCACTTACAGAATCTGCATCTGCACCGTTTTTTAAGAGATGTGCCGCAAATGAATGCCTGAGCATATGAGGCGTTATTTCTTTGTCTATTTCAGCCGCGTCTTTATATGTTTTTATAAGTTTCCAAAATCCCTGGCGGGACATTCTTTTTCCTGAACAATTTACAAAAAGAGCCTTTTCACCGCTTCCCTGAGCCATTATGGGTCTTACGGTCTTTAAATATGCAGACACTGCGAAAACCGCATGTTTTCCGACAGGTATGGTTCGTGTGCCGCCGCTGCCGGAACAGGAGAGTATTCCGCGGCGAAGATTTATGTCGGAAACGTTTAAGGAGATAAGTTCGGAAACTTTGATTCCGCTTGCATATAAAAGTTCCAGCATTGCCTTATCGCGCACTCCTTTTAAGTCGGATTCATCCGGCGCATTTAAAAGTCTTTCCGTTTCGCTTTCATCAAGAATCATCGGGAGTTTTCTGTCAGACTTCGGCATGTCTATATTTTCCATAGGGTTTCTTTTTATCATTCCGAAAGCCGAGAGAAACGAGTAGAGAGCCCTCAGAGAAACAACACTGCGCGACACCGTGGCAGCCGATTTTCCTTCGTCTTGCAGATGATTTATGTAGTCACGAATAACCGCGGAATCGGCAAACTTTATGTTTTTTCCGTAGAATTTTAAAAAATGTTCTATATCACTTTTATAAGAATTTACAGTGCTGTCTTTTAATTGCCGCTCGTCGCTGAGAAAACTGCAAAAGCGGTCTAAAACGACATTCAACAAAAAAACCTCCTTTAAATAATAAGCGCAAGAATTTTTTTGAGTAAAAATGATGACAGAAACCCCTCTGCAACACATGCTGCAAATACGGGTATGGCAATAAGGCATGCCTTTGCCAGATAAGATTTAAATCCGTCCGAAATATTTCTTTCGCCGCGCAAAAGTTTGTTTGAAAAATTAATTCCGGAAATTCCCATGCAGATAAAAGACGGCAAAAGCAAAATGTAATGCGGAAGAATTCCGCCAAAAGCCGCAAGCAATCCCAAAAGGCCGTAATATCTTACCATAAAACCTACCGTAAAGCCTAACGCATAACCCAAAATCCCCGTATAAGCCACCGCCGCCGGCGCTCCGATTACAGCAAGTCCGCATAAAAAAAGTATTCCGAGACACTTAAAACGAAGCTTTAACGAAGAAACAAACGCTACAGCCGGCGTACTCTCCGAGACGCTTTTGTTAATGCTGCCGTAAATACTTTTAGCTTCTTCCACAGAAATTTTTGTAACAATGCTTGCGCCCACTATGATTCCGATTATAAGCGCCGAAACCACAATGAGCACTGCAAGCTTGTTCTCTTTGATATAGTTTTTCAAGCCAAACACCTCGGTGTAATACTATGCCCGAAAAACCTTGATTATGTTAATTAATTTATTCAGTTGCCGAGTTTCTTGCTTTTCTCCGTGCATGCGGCAACCGCATCTATAACGCTTGCACGGAATCCGCCGTTTTCAAGAGCGCGAACACCTTCTATTGTCGTGCCTCCGGGCGAGCATACCATGTCGCGGAGCTCAGCGGGATGCATATTTGTATCGAGTACCATTTTAGCAGAGCCCAAAACCGTCTGTGCGGCAAGCGTGAGAGCGTCTGCGCGGGAAAGTCCGTAAAGTACGCCGCCGTCTGCCATAGCCTCTATCATTGTATAAACATATGCGGGTCCGCTTCCCGACACGCCGCAAACGGCGTCTATATGGCTTTCATCCGTCACAACGGTTTTTCCGACACTGTCAAATATTCCACGGACAATATTAATATCATCGTCTGAAAGTCCGTCGCGGCAGATGCCCGTCATTCCTGCGCCCGACAGAGCAGGTGTGTTTGGCATAACACGTGCAACTCTTCTGTCATCACCCAATATTTTTTTAATATAGCTTATGGAAACTCCGGCTCCTATCGATATAAAAAGCTTGTCTTCACCTGTGCATTCGGGAAGTACCTCCGCGTAAACATTGGGCTTTACGGCAAATATTATTACATCTCCGTGCTTTAATACTTTTTCGGTTGTGCCGGTTTTAACGCCGTAGCGTTTAAAATCCGCAAGTTTTTTTTCGTTTATATCCGTCACCATAATGCTGTCGGGCTTTGTTTTGTTTGAAATCAATCCTATCACAATGGCGCGCGCCATGTTGCCGCCGCCTATAATTCCTATTTTCATAACGTTCTCCTAAAATTCGTTATTTAAAAATTTTTCAAGTCTGTCCAGACCTTTTTTTATGTTTTCCATAGATGTTGCGTAGCTCCATCTTAAATATCCGGGTGCCATAAATCCTTCGCCCGGTACAAGAGCAACTTTTGCCCGGCTTAAGAGAGCTTCCGCAAAGTCCGAAGCGCTTTCTATTTTGCAGCCGCATATCGTTTTTCCGAGAAGAGGTTTTATATTCATCATAACGTAAAACGCGCCGTGCGGCATGCGTGCGGAAATACCGTCCATGGAATTGATTCTTTCAACCATATAATCTCTGCGCTTTTTGTATTGCCTTTTCATTTCGTCAACAAAGTCAAGTCCGCCGTTTAATGCAGCTATTGCCGCATACTGCGCGATGGAGTTGGGGTTTGACGTTGCGTGTGACTGAACATTTGACATAAGCTTTGTAATTTCCGGTGCACACGCTGTGTAGCCTATTCTCCAGCCTGTCATTGCATATGTCTTTGAAAGTCCGTTAACAATGATTGTGAGATTTTTTATATCTTCGCCGAATGATGCTATCGATACTTTTTCGCCTTCATAAATCAAGTGTTCGTAAATCTCGTCCGAAACCACAAAAATATTGTGTTTTACACAGATATCCGCTATTGCGCGAAGTTCGTCGGCAGTATATACCATGCCCGTGGGGTTTGAGGGACTGTTTAAAATAAGCGCTTTTGTCTTATCGGTTATTGCGTTTTCAAGTTCTTCGGGAGTAAACTTAAATTCGTTTTCTTCCTTTGTTATAATATAGCGAGGTACACCGTCGGCAAGCTTAACCATTTCGGGATATGAAACCCAAAAGGGAGCAGGGATCAAAACTTCATCGCCGGGATTCAATATTGCTCCGAATACATTTACAAGAGAATGTTTTGCTCCGTTGCTCACAACAATCTGATTCGGCTCATAGGAAAGACCGTTTTCTCTTTTAAATTTTTCGCATATCGCCGCTTTAAGAGCTGGAGTACCGGATGCCGGCGTATATTTTGTTATGCCTTTGTGTATAGCCTCAATTGCGGCGTTTTTTATATGCTCGGGCGTATCAAAGTCGGGTTCTCCCGCGCCGAAGCCCACAACATCTATACCATCTGCTCTCATTTGCTTGAATTTGGAATCTATCGCCAGGGTGGGCGAAGCTCCGATGGATGAATATTTTTTAGATAATACCATTCCTCACACTTCCTTAAACTATTTTATATCTTTTTATTTTAAT
>USAP01000156.1 GCA_900552775.1 uncultured Eubacteriales bacterium
CTGCAGGATATCGACCTTGTTTTATATTTTTTAAAGGAAGGACGGATTGACATGAAAATACCTTACAAAATCTATCTTGAAGAATCGGAGCTTCCGAAGAAATGGTACAATGTGCGTGCGGACATGAAAAACAAGCCCGCTCCGATCTTAAACCCGGGAACATTAAAACCTGTGACGGCAGATGAACTTTCGGGCATTTTCTGCAAAGAGCTTGTAAAACAGGAACTCGACAATGACACGGCGTACTTTGACATTCCCGATGAAATTCAGGATTTCTACAAAATGTACCGCCCCTCGCCTCTTGTAAGAGCATATTTCCTCGAAAAAGCTCTTGGCACTCCGGCTAAAATTTATTATAAATTTGAAGGCAACAACACCTCCGGAAGCCACAAATTAAACTCCGCAATAGCACAGGCATATTACGCAAAACAGCAAGGCTTAAAAGGTGTAACAACCGAAACAGGCGCCGGTCAGTGGGGTACGGCTCTTTCAATGGCGTGCTCGTTCTTTGACCTTGACTGCAAGGTGTTCATGGTAAAAGTTTCTTACGAACAGAAGCCTTTCAGACGTGAAGTTATGCGCACATACGGTGCTTCGGTTACGCCGTCTCCCTCAAATACAACGGCAGTGGGGAGAAAAATTCTTGAAGAATTCCCCGGCACCACGGGAAGCCTCGGCTGCGCTATTTCCGAAGCCGTTGAAGCGGCTGTTTCAAACGAGGGTTACAGATATGTCCTCGGCTCGGTTCTGGCGCAGGTTCTTTTGCACCAATCCGTAATAGGTCTTGAAACAAAGACAGCTCTTGACAAGTACGGCATAAAACCCGATATTATCATAGGCTGTGCCGGCGGCGGAAGCAACCTCGGCGGACTTATTTCACCGTTTATGGGCGAAAAGCTCCGCGGCGAAGCTGATTACCGCATAATTGCCGTTGAACCCGCCTCCTGCCCGAGCTTTACGCGCGGAAAATTTGCATACGATTTCTGCGACACCGGCAAGGTTTGCCCGCTCCAGAAGATGTACACCCTCGGGAGCGGATTTATTCCTTCCGCAAACCACGCAGGCGGCTTGAGATACCACGGTATGAGCAGCATTTTGTCGCAGCTTTACCATGACGGCTGCATGGAGGCAAGAGCCGTAGAGCAAACAAGCGTTTTTGAGGCGGCTCAGCAGTTTGCGCGTGTTGAAGGTATTCTCCCGGCACCCGAAAGCAGCCATGCTATCCGTGCAGCGATTGACGAAGCGTTAAAATGCAAAGAAACGGGAGAAGAAAAGACAATCGTATTCGGACTTACAGGCACAGGCTATTTCGATATGGTTGCATATCAGAAGTTTAACGACGGCGAAATGTCCGACTATATCCCAAGCGATGAAGAACTCCAGAAAAGCTTTGACATGCTTCCCAAAACAGAATAAAAAAAAGCGGGGTTGTGGCTTTAGCCACAGCCCCGCTTTTTTTCAAGGGGATAGGAAAAAGCTTTGGAATCGGCAAACTGAGTCAAAACTAAAGTTTGGAATACCCGAAAGCATACATTGGTACGTCGGAAGGCGAAGTTTTCTTGCGTTCCGGAGCTTTTTAACATCACCTTTTTAATATCTTCCCGAATACCTTTAATTTCTGCATATATTTGACACTGCCCAAAAGAGCACAAACATTATAAGGTTTGCCGCAACAACACTTGCTCCGGCAGGAATCTCGAAAATAAAAGAAAAAATCATTCCGAGAGCAAAGCAAATAACCGAGACCGCGCCCGAGCTTATCACGACTTTTTTAAAGCTTTTAAAAACTCTCATTGACGTAAGTGCCGGAAAAATTATAAGGCTTGAAATAAGCAGCGTTCCCATAATTCTCATACCGATAACAATTGTTATTGCCGTAAGAAACGCAATCAAAGCGTTAAGCCTGTCCGTATTCACCCCTGCAGCCTTGGCAAAGCTTTCGTCAAGCGTTACGGCGAAAAGCCTGTTATAAAAAACAACAAAAACAACGATTACCATAATTGCAAGCGCGGCGCTTATATAAACATCCGCTTGGCTCATAGCAAGAACACTGCCGAACATCAGGGAATCCACATCCGTGTTCATTCCGCCCGCAAGAGACGTAACAATAACACCTGCCGCCAGCGATGATGTTGAAATAAGAGCTATTGCCGCGTCACCGCGTATTTTGCTGTTTTCACTTATTTTAAGAAGCAAAAAAGCCGCCGCAATAACAACCGGCGTTGATATAAGAAGCGGTGCGGCATTAAACGCTATTGCCACGGACAGCGCTCCGAAGCCGACATGCGAAAGTCCGTCTCCTATCATGGAATATCTTTTTAAAACAAGGCTTACTCCCAAAAGTGCTGCGCAAAGCGAAACAAGAGTTCCGCAAAAAACGGCACGCAGAATAAATGTGTGCGAAAAAATGCCACCCATTATTTATTCCCCTCCGTAAACGTTTTTATATAGTCGCTTTTCATATACTCATCTGCCGTGCCGAAAAAATTGCCGTGCTGTCCTATATGCAGAATCTTGTCCGCATATTTAAGCGCCGCATTAAGATCATGTGTCACCATAACAATGGTCATTCCGCTTTTTTTCAGCATGAGAAGGTTTTCATAAAGCTCCTCTCTTGCGGTACAGTCAAGTCCTGTGACGGGTTCGTCAAGTATCAAAAGCCTGTCCGAAGCGCAAAGAGCTCTTGCCAGCAAAACGCGCTGTTTCATTCCCCCGGAAAGCTCCGAAAAGCTTTTATTTGCTATATTCTCAATTCCCATTATCCGCATTTTTTCACGTGCGGTTTTTTTCTGATTTTTTGTGTAAAAAACACCGGCTTTCCCTATCTGCCCGGAAATCACAATCTCATAGACGGACGCCGGGAAATCATTGGGCACCGGTGTATTCTGTGACAGATATCCGATACCGTCTTTTTCGTCAAGTTCTATACTCCCTTTTGCCAGCGGCACAAGCCCGAGTATAGCTTTAAGCAGTGTTGATTTTCCCGCTCCGTTTTCGCCCAGTATGGCAATATATTCACCGTCTTTAGCTTCAAAAGAAACCCTGTAAAGCGCCAGAACATTTCTGTATCTGACACTGACATTGTCGCACTTCAGCATCAGTAAAGCCCCTTTCTGAGAGCGTCAAGATTTTTCGTCATCAGAGAAACGTATGTCTCTCCCGCATCAAATTCCGACTTTGTCACATTGTGGCAGGAATGAAATTTAATCGTCATTGCGCCTGTTTCGTTTGCAATCGCCTCGGCGGTTTTTGTGCTTTCAAGTTCGCCGTACCACACATATTTAAGGCTGTTGACCTTAACCGCCTCGATAAGTTCTGTCATAACCTTGACGGAAGGCTCGGTTTCCTCGCCGCACGAGTCAAATGCCGCAAGGTGCGATATACCGTAGCGCTTTGTAAAATAATGAAGTGAAAATTTCGTTCCGAAAACCATTTCTTTGTGCGGCGCCGCATCCACACAGGCTTTAAAATCCTCATCGAGTTTTTTTATGCTGTTTCTGTAATCATCGGCATTTTCCTTATATACTTCGGCATTGGCGCTGTCCGCCGTACACAAAGCGTCCGCAATTTTACGAACCATTTCATCCGCATACTGCGGATCTGTCCACACATGGGGATCGGGGTCGCCGTCACTTTCATTGTCAAGCGTCACACCCTCAGTAAGATTTATTACGGTGCCGTGTATTTCTCCGCTGTCTATAAGCTTTTTCGCCCACGGTTCCATACTGTCACCCGTATAAATAAACATATCGCACTCTGATATTTTCACTATATCAGCCGCCGAAGGTTCATATGCGTGTGCCTCAACCCCAGGCGGCAGAAGAAGCGACACATCCGCTTTATCTCCGCTCACCTGCCGTGCAAAATCGTATTGCGGAAAAAGCGTTGTTACAATACTGAGTTTTGTGTTTTCTTTCTTTTGTACATTACATCCGCAAAGCATAAAAACACACATAAAAAGTGCCGCTATTTTTTTAAATCTCAAATTTCGGTCCATCCTTCCAAATTAAATACATTTTATTATATTATAGTATATTTCAAAATATTTGTCAATATTATCAAACCTTAAATCTGTAACCTACTCCCCACACGGTTTCAATAAACTGCGGTTTCGCCGGGTCGGCTTCTATTTTATCGCGTATTTTGGAAACATGCACC
>USAP01000157.1 GCA_900552775.1 uncultured Eubacteriales bacterium
TTCAGCAGCATAAGCAAGTATTTTTTCTCCTACTCCTCCGCTTTTTATATTATCTTCAACAGTAATAAGCAACCCCGTTTTATCAGCGCTTTCAAAAATCAAATCAAAATCAATCGGCTTTGCCGATCTTATATCTATAATTTCAGCTGAAATATTGCTTTTTTTAAGCTCATCTGCCGCCGAAATGGCATGTGATGTCATGGAACCCAAAGATGCTATGGTAACACTGTCACCACTTCGCAGAATCGCCGCGTGTCCGAATTCAAAGTTCGGCGCATCAATTTCACCTGCCGCCCGTTTCGGATATCGCACAGCTATAGGTCCGTCATGGTCATTTACAGCATAACGAATCATCGCATCAAGAGTTTTGCTATCCGACGGAGCAAGTACCGTCATGTTCGGAATGTGTGTAAGATATGACAAATCATAAATTCCCTGATGTGTCTCACCGTCCGCTCCAACAATTCCCGCTCTGTCTACAGCAAAAACAACATGCCTGTTGCCAAGTGCAACATCATGCATAATGCTGTCATACGCTCTTTGAAGAAAAGAAGAATATATTGCCGCAACAGGCGTAAATCCATTTTGGGCAAGACCCGCCGCAAAAGTAACTGCGTGCGCTTCCGCTATACCGGTATCAAAAATTCTGTCCGGAAAATTCTTAGCAAACTCATCCAAACCGCACGATGAAATCATTGACGGACAAATGCACAAAACTTTGTCGTTTTCACGTGCCGCATCGCATATGGTTTCCCCAAACTGTTTTGTAAATGTCAGCTCTTTGCACTTTGAAGGCGATACTCCGTGATATTTATCCGGCGAAAGCTCCGCCTCTTTATATCCTTTACCTTTTGTGGTACAGACATGCACTATAACAGGACCTTGTATTTTTCGTGCCTCATCAAATGTATTGCAAAGTTTTTCAATATTATGCCCGTCCACCGGTCCGAGATATTTATAACCCAGCTGTTCAAAAACAACTCCGGGTGTAATCATATATTTTATGTAACCTTTTGTTTTTCTTATAACATTTTCAAGCTGCTTGCCCAAAAGCGGTATACTGTCCAAAACATTTACAGCTTCGCGCTTTACATTATAATATGAAGGTTTTGTTCTGACTTCGTTAAGATACTTGGCAAGCGCGCCCATGTTCTTTCCGATAGACATCTGGTTGTCGTTTAAAACAATTATTATTTTCTTTTTTGACTGCGAAATGCAGTTGATAGCTTCCATAGGCATACCGCCGGAAAAAGCCGCATCACCTATAACCGCTATCACTTCATTTTTTTCTCCGCGCAAATCTCTCGCACATGCGAACCCAAAGGCAACCGACAGCGATGTACCGCTGTGTCCCGTTTCAAAACAGTCGTAAATGCTTTCGGAAGGTTTTGGAAAACCGCTTATTCCGCCAAATGTTCTCAGAGTGTCAAATGCATCGCGCCGTCCCGTCAGGATTTTATGAGTGTAGCTCTGATGCCCGACATCCCAGATAATTTTATCGGACGGCGCATAAAAAACCTTGTGCAGCGCACAGGTAAGCTCAACCGTGCCGAGATTTGACGCCAAATGCCCTCCCGTTTTTAAAACGCTATCAATTAAAAACTCTCTTATTTCGCCCGAAAGCTCATAAAGAGAGTTAAAATTCAGTCTTTTTATATCTTCGGGGCTGCTGATAGAGGATAAAATATCACCCATTCCCTTTATCCTTTCCGTTTATCGTGATTTTCTTCCGAAAAAACCAAAAATTCTCCCGACCAGATAAACTATATTATTGCAATTGTTTATCGCAAAGGTCTTGCCGGCCGCTTTGCCGCCGACCGTTAACGCAGAAATTAAACCCGTAGCCAGAAGGCTTGAAAGAAGTGCGTTAAAATTATGTACGCTGACAAGCTCTGCGACAATAAACGTTCCCATTCCGCCGCTGACAATACCGCATATATCGCCTACAATATCATTGCATATATTTGCCACCTTCTCGGAATGTCTGATAAGCCTCACCGTGCTTGAGGCGCCGAAAACGCGGTTTGCCGACATTGAATGAAACGGCACATCCGAGGCGGCGGTTATCGCCGTTCCTATTATATCAAAAATTATTCCTATAAAAATAATCAGAAAAAGCAGAAAAAAAGCCACCCCAAGCTCCACATCGTTCAGTCTGGACGATGTGAGAAAGCTTATAAACACCGACAAAAGAAACGTAGTCACTATAGTTACGATAAGCCATGCGGGATTAAATTTTTAGTTTCCGGTGTGTGAACTTTTAACCTTTAATTTCTTTTTTGGCTTTATTTCTCCCATTAATCAAGTCTCCGTAAAAAATAAAAAAAGGGGGCAAAGCGTGAAGTAAAATCTGCGGCATAGGTCCGGTAGGCTTTCCCGCATTTGTGCCCGCGCGTTGCCGCTCCGGGAGGTTTCCCATTAAACAATGCCCGGCATTTCTGCCGAAACCGGATCGCCACTTAGTCCGCACTGCAATCCTCCGCGCTTCTCATTTAGTGAACAGCCTAGGAGATTTCCTCGGCGGTATAATTGATTCTTATCCTCTTTTGCAGACATGGTTTCAAGCAGCAATAACTTTCAAATGTCGGCCAACATAGGAAAGTCTGATCCGCTATCCTTCATGCCCACTCAAGGCAGGCTACTCTGCAAACAGCGCAAATGTGCACCGCTACACAGGTTTAATCCTAAGCCGTACCGCCCTGTGTCGCATATTGCAAGCACTGTCACGGCACGAGAATAGGTCTCCGCGGAAAAGGGGTCGGGCACTGCATGCCATTGCAGTCCGCCCCTAAACCTTAACCCCCAGCACAAACCCCCGACTGGGCGTCGGAAGCCAGCACCAGGGACTTCATCGATGTGCCCTTTAACGGATTTTTAGGCCCGTCCTGGGAATCAATCGTTCCGACTAGGATACTGCGCCACCCTTATCGGTATTATAACACAGCTTGCCTGCCTTGTAAAGATTTTTTTTGTTTTTTGACTTATTTTACATTCTGTTTACATTTTTCAAACATACTTTCTTGTGTATCTTACGTATTCACCGTACACTTTTTCAACCACATCATCCCATGTGACATACAAATCGCGTTTTGCCCCTTCCGAGAGTGTTTTATGAAGAGACGAATCCGAAAGAGTTTTAAGAACGCTATCGGCATAATCCTTTTCATCCGCAACTATGGCATTAACCCCGTCCGTAACGGTTGCTGCCGTTGCCGCTCCGCTTAAAAATGCCGTCGGCAGCCCTTGCGATGCCGCCTCAATCTGAACCAACGAGCTTGCGTCATAAAGTGACGGGAAAAGGAATATATCAGATGCCGCATAAATTTTTGCAAGCTTTTCTCTTTCTGATATTTTGCCGCAGAAAATAACACAGTTCTCTAATCCGAGCATATGTATTTTGTTCTTAAGCTCAAGTTCGTCCTCGCCGGTTCCGACAAAAAGCATTTTAAATTTTAACCCTTTCTTTTTTAAAACCGCAAGTGTGTCTGCAATAAACATAATATTTTTAAGTTTATTGATCCTACCGACAAATACAAGCACCTTTTCGTCTTCATTTATTTTATATTCCCCGTGTATCTCTCGGCAGGCATTTTCTTTGTCGCACGGAAGCATATCCGTTGCATTTCCTATAACACCGGGCAATTCGCGGCAGCCGTATTCTTCATAAAAAATTTTTGCTACAGCGGCGTTTACCGCATAGCATCTGTCACATTTATCAAAACAGTTTGCCACTATATCCGTAAGAGCTGACGCGGCAGCATCAACCTTCAGCCTGCGCTGAAAATCTTTTTTGTACTGGCTGTGCATTGTACCGAGTACCGGAATATTTTTTTTGTAAGCGTATCTTATTCCCATTCTGCCTATGGCAAACGGAGAATGAATATGTACAATGTCGAGCGCCGACTTATTAAGTTCATTTCTGAAAGCAATATCTACATCGGGGTTCGGCAATGAATACTCAAAAAACGGTACAGGCAATGACATTGATCTTATAACTTTATAATCAAATGTATCTTTATAAAACAAGTCAACTTTAGGCGCGAAAACCGTAACATCGGCATATTTTTGCATACGTTTT
>USAP01000158.1 GCA_900552775.1 uncultured Eubacteriales bacterium
TAATATGAGGTTTTTTCTGCTTTAATTCTAAAACATACTTACCTGTGTGCTCTCCTGCATACCTTCAAGCACCCCTACGGCGGAAAGCGCTTCTACAACCGCTTTTGTTATGCCGCATCTTTTTACCATATCGTCTTTTGCAAGAAATTCTCCGTTTTCGCGTTCATCGGCAATGCTCTGCGCCGCAGACGTTCCGACACCCGGCAGCGCATTAAGCGGAGGCCGAATTTTTCCGTTTTCTTCCGTAAACTTTGTCGCATGCGATTTATAAAGGTCTATGGGGCAAAATTCTATTCCCCTTTCATACATTTCAACGCATACTTCCAAAATAGGAATCATGGTCTTATCCTTTGGCGTTGCATTTGCATTGGCGTTAATCTGCTTAATCGTTTCGCGCGCCTTGTCCGCTCCGCGGCACATTATGTTATACTCGAACGAATCCGCACGTACGCTGAAATATGTCATGTAAAACTCACGCGGATAATGAACCTTGTAATATGCAATTCTGAAAGCCATTGTTACATATGCACAGGCGTGAGCCTTCGGGAACATGTATTTTATTTTTTTGCAGGAATCAATATACCATTCGGGAACACTGTTTTCTCTCATAAGCGTTTCCCAGTCGGGTTTAAGCCCTTTTCCTTTTCTGACGGATTCCATTATTTTAAACGAATCGGACGGCGGCAGACCTTTATTTATAAGATAAATCATAATATCGTCACGCGTACAGATACAGCTTGAAAGCGTGCATGTACCGTTTCTGACAAGTTCCTGCGCGTTATTCGTCCAAACGTCCGTACCGTGGGAAAGTCCGCTGATTCTGATAAGTTCGGAAAACGTTGTGGGCTTTGTATCAACAAGCATCTGACGCACAAATTTTGTTCCGAACTCCGGAATCGCATATGTACCTACCTTGCTGCTTATCTGTTCTTCGGTAACTCCCAGAGCTCCCGTTCCCGTAAAGAGCGACATCGTGTCTTTATCGTCAAGCGGAATTTTCTGTGCGTCCGTCCCCGTCAGATCTTCAAGCATTCTTATAACCGTCGGATCGTCGTGCCCGAGCAGGTCAAGCTTTAAAAGGTTCTGATCAATGGAATGGTAATCAAAATGAGTGGTTATAATATCTATCTCGCTTTTGTCTGCCGGGTGCTGAACGGGCGTAAATTCGTGAATATCATGACCTTTCGGCAAAACTATAACGCCGCCCGGGTGCTGACCCGTTGTTCTCTTAACACCCGTACATCCCTCTATAAGCCGCTGCATTTCCGCTTTGCGAACGGTTCTTCCGCGTTCTTCAAAATAATTTTTAATATAGCCGTAAGCTGTTTTTTCCGCAACGGTGCCTATTGTTCCCGCTCTGAAAACATGCCCCGTTCCGAAAATAACCTCCGTATACTTATGTGCTATGGGCTGATAGTCTCCTGAAAAGTTAAGGTCAATATCAGGAGCTTTGTCTCCGTTGAACCCAAGAAACGTTTCAAAAGGTATATCATGTCCGTCTTTCTTCATTTTTTCACCGCAATGCGGGCAGTTTTTGTCTTCCATATCGCATCCCGAACCTACGGACATATCCGTTATAAACTCGGAATATTTGCATTTCGGACACACATAGTGCGGCGGAAGCGAATTTACTTCCGTAATATCCGTAAGAAAAGCAACAAAGGAGGAACCGACACTTCCTCGCGAACCGACAAGATAACCGTCTTCAAGCGATTTTTTAACGAGCTTATGCGCAATCATATACATAACGGCAAAACCGTTGTTTATAATACTTGTAAGTTCTTTTTTCATTCTCTCCTCTACAAGTTCGGGCAGGGGATCTCCGTATATTCTCGTTGCTTTTTCGCGGCACATTCTTTCAATATCTTCTGCCGAGCCCTCTATTACGGGAGGACATTTTTCCTCCGGCACCGGGCGGATATCTTCTATCATATCGGCAATAAGATTTGTGTTATCGATAACAACGCGCCGCGCCGTTTCGGGGTCGAGATAATCAAATTCCGCCAGCATTTCATCCGTTGTGCGGTAATAAAGCGGCGCCTGATTATCGGCATCCGAAAAACCTTTTGACGCCATCAGAATACGTCTGAAAACTTCATCCTCCGCATTCAAAAAGTGTACGTCTCCCGTTGCAACAACGGGTTTTCCGTATTCTTCTCCGAGTTCTATAACGCGCCTGTTGAAATTTTTTATATCTTCAACACTCTGCACTTCACCGTTTCCGACCATAAACATGTTGTTTCCGAGCGGCTGAATTTCATAATAATCGTAAAATTCGCATATTCTTTTAATTTTAGCATCATCGGCATTTTCTCTCAGCGCGCGGTAAAGCTCTCCCGCTTCGCACGCGGATCCCAGCAAAAGCCCGTCACGATGTTTTATAAGTTCGCTCTTCGGTATTCTCGGGTTTCTTTTAAAATAGTTTAAATGAGACATCGAAACGAGCTTATAAAGATTTTTGAGTCCGACAAGATTTTTTGCAAAAATTACGGCATGAAAAGGTTTAAGCCTTGACAAATCGGAATTTATCGAAATTTTTCCGTCAATTTCCGTCAAATCCGAAATATCCATTTCCGAAAGCTTTTCCGCACATTTAAACCATATTCCGGCGCAAACCTCGGCATCGTTTACAGCGCGGTGGTGCGAAGGGTTCGGAACGCCGAAATATTCCGCCATTATATCGAGCTTATGACGCTTTTTTTCTTTTACGAGCGCACGGCAAAGTGCAAGCGTGTCAAGATACCGGATGCTTTTTTTAACACCGTTTCTTGATAACGTTTCTCTTATAAAGCCTGTATCGAAATCGGCATTATGGGCAATAAGCGGTCTGTCACCGCAAAATTCCATAAAAGACAAAACCGCGTCACGAGGTGACGGCGCGCCTGCCACCATGTCATCCGTAATACCCGTAAGCTCTACTATTTTTTGAGGAATCGGTTTTCCTGGATTTACAAAAGTCTCAAATTTATCAAGTATCTCGCCGTTTTTTACCAGAACTGCGCCGATTTCCGTTATTTCCTCGCTCTGCGGCGAAAGTCCCGTGGTTTCTATATCAAACACCACAATTTCTCCGTCCATAGGATAACTGCCGCCTTTATAAGCCATGTTGTCACAGTCGTTTATAAGATAAGCTTCCGTTCCGTACAGAATTTTTATGCTGTCGTCTTTTTCGTGAAAAGCCTCCGGAAACGCCTGAACAACACCGTGATCCGTTATTGCAACAGCACTGTGCCCGTACTGTTTTGCAAGCTTTACAAGATCTTTTGCGTTTGCTATTCCGTCCATGGTGGACATCTTTGTATGAGCGTGAAGTTCAACTCTTTTTTTCTCGGCATTGTCACGCTTTTTAATTTTTTCGGCAAGATTTATATCCTTTGCGGTTACGGTTACGTCCTGTTCAAACTTGTCAAACTCTGCTTTTCCCTTAACCGTTACATATAATCCTTTCTTAAAATCACCTTTAAGTATTTCATACTTTGCGTTTTCTATAAAAAATTTACATATTATAGCGCCGCTGTCGTCTTTAAGATAGAAAGTCACAATTGTTTTTCCGTTTGAAATTTCTTTTGTGTCTATAAAAAAGATATCGCCGCGAATTGTTACAAAGCCGCTTTCCGCGTCCACATCTGAAATATTTACGGGATCCGTAAATATCGGTCTTCCGAGAAGTATTGCGGGATTTTCGCTGCTTCCTTTTGAAGATTCCGCCGCTTTTTTCGGAGCATATGCAGGTGCAGAAGCTTTTACGGGTTCAAAAGAAATTGTATCATCTATTTCTTCGGCAAAAGATATTTTTGCGTCACAGTCCCATTTTTTCAATATATTTCTGATAATGCTCTCTGTTTTGTTTTCTCTGATATATTCTCCGCAATCGTGTTTTATTGTAATACAGAGACTGTCTTCGGAAAAATTCCAGTCACTGCCTTCAAACACACATTTATATGCAGCATCTCTGTCACACAATTCTCCCAAAATGTAATCTCTTAAATTATTTTTGTTTTCAAAACATTTTTTATCGTCAAAAAATACATGCGCCGAAATTGAATTCAGCACATATGCTTTTTTTATTTT
>USAP01000159.1 GCA_900552775.1 uncultured Eubacteriales bacterium
GACGGCTATCATCGGCAAGCCGAATGTTGGCAAGTCGAGCCTGCTCAATTCCCTGCTCCGCGAGGCGCATCTTTTGCGTTTCCCCACGGCATATCCGAATTGCGGTAATCAAATTTTAAAATAAATCTGTCGTTATCTCCGGAATCCTCTTTAAGACGCTCTGTCTGAAAATCAATAAATTTTTCCGCCGCGGAATCGCTCATGCTTTCAAGACACATTATAAAATGTTTCATACACATTCCGCCGCTTTTATAATACTTCTCCGCAAAATCCGCCTCCGAGGAGAGAAGATACGAAAAATTTTCGGCACATTCCGCCAGCTGCCCCGAAATCCTTTCGCATGCCGCGCACGACGAAAAAGCATCTTTCAATGCCTCCGAAACCGCCGCACGGCGCGACTTGCCGCCGAAAAATTTCTTTTTGCCGTCCGTCTCCAAAAGTTTTAAAACGTCCGCACTTCTTGTCTGCATCATAAGCGCGGGGCTTAATTTATTGTCACGCTCAAGCATTTTTCCGTAATGGCGTGCACAAAATCCTTTTGAATTTGTAAGTATGCGCACATCGGGCTCCATCATTGCCGCACCCGTAAAATATCTCAAAGCATCTTCTTCAAGCTTTTTTTCAATTGTGCACAAAACACAGCCGCGGTTCTCTTCCATCGCTTCCGTCAGCGGTATTGTGTAAATTCGCTCTTTCATTTTGTAACCTCACTGCGTCTTCTTCACACTTATAAAGAAAAACAGATATCTTAAAAACGCAAGCGCCGCAAAAAGCACCGGCAGCCATTGCAGAACAACCGTTATCCCGTAAGACAGCACCCCGTGAAAAAGAATGAGTGACACCACGCACACAGACGTAACAACCGTTGCCGCTTTGCCGCTTGCCTTTGCCGAAATCACAACGCCGAGTTTATAAAGTATCGAGCCGCCTACAACCTGAATAACCTCTTTGCATAAAATCATTATAACCACAGCTTTCGGCATAAGACCGCACGTTGCCATGGATATAAGCACCGTAAGCTGCATTCCTTTGTCTGCCAGGGGATCAAGAATTTTTCCGAGGTCGGTTACCATATTGAAATGCCTTGCAATATACCCGTCCAAAATATCTGTCAGGCATGCGGCAACAAAAACCGCCGCCGCAGTTTCTATTTTACCGATGTAAAAAAGTCTTGCCGTAATCGGAATCAGAATTATTCTGATAAGCGACAGGAAATTCGGTATGTTCAAAAAAATCACTCCTGAATAATATCTCTCAATATATAATAAGCTATTATATTACAAAATTTTCACAAATGCAAGAAAAATAATCAAAAGGGCAACATGTGCCTTCAAAACACATATTGCCCACAGAATACAATACTATTCGCCCAAAGCGAAATCCGGGTTGCTGAAATAGTCAATTTTCATTGCGCGTTTAACGTCCGAAAGTGTTTCAGCAGCCTTTTTCTCCGCCTTTTCGCTTCCTTGTTTAAGAATTTCGTAAACATCGGGAATACGTTTTTCCCATTCATGGCGGCGTGTTCTTATAGGCTCAAGCTCCGCCTCCAAAACCTTGTTTAAAAACTTTTTAACTTTCATATCTCCGAGACCGCCGCGTGTGTAATGCGCCTTAAGCTCGTCAAGATTTGCATACTCGGGAAGAAACTCCGCAAAATATTCATCTTTGCAAAAAGCGTCAAGATATATAAACACCGTGTTGTTTTCAAGATTTCCGGGGTCTTCCACGCGTATATGATTGGGGTCTGTAAACATGGACATTACCTTGCGTTTTACCTCCGCGCAATCATCGGAAAGGTAAATGCAGTTCCCCAGAGATTTGCTCATTTTTGCTTTTCCGTCTATACCCGGAAGTCTCAGGCACGCGCTGTTCTGCGGCAGCGCTATCGCCGGATCCACAAGCGTTTCACCGTAAACGGCGTTGAATTTATGAACGATTTCCTTGCACTGCTCAAGCATCGGCAGCTGATCTTCTCCGACAGGCACGGTTGTGGCACGGAACGCCGTAATGTCCGCCGCCTGGCTTATGGGATAGCAGAAAAAGCCTACCGGGATACTCGCTTCGAAATTTCTCATTTTAATTTCGGATTTTACCGTGGGGTTTCTCTGAACTCTCGAAACCGTAACCAGATTCATGTAATAAAAAGTAAGCTCCGTAAGCTCGGGCACCATGGACTGAATAAAAATCGTTGATTTTTCGGGGTCGATTCCGCACGCGAGGTAGTCCAGTGCAACATTTATTATGTTGCCGCGCACCTTTTCGGGATGCTCGGCATTGTCGGTCAGCGCCTGAGCGTCCGCAATCATTATGTATATTTCGTCAAATTCGCCGCTTTCCTGCAATCTTACGCGCTCTTTAAGCGAGCCGACATAGTGCCCCACATGGAGCTTGCCGGTGGGGCGGTCGCCCGTTAATATAATCTTATTCATATTTTAAATCCTCCGATATTTTTTCGCTGCCTATATTATATATGAATAAACCGGGTTTGTCAACCGCTCAAAATTCTTATACCTGCCAAAAATAAATTTTCTTAAAACTTTTATAAAAAAATCTATTTACAAAAAGCGCTTATTGGGTTACAATAATTACAGAATAAAAGAAAGGGTTGATTTCTATGAAAATATTGGTTACGGGCGGAGCCGGTTATATAGGCTCTCACACCTGCGTTGAGCTTTTGAACGCCGGCAGAGAAATTGTTGTTGTTGACAATTTTGCAAATTCCAAGCCGGAAGCTCTCGATAAAATACGTGAAATAACGGGAAAAGATTTTAAATTTTACGAAGCCGATCTCTGCTGCAAAGACAGCGTAAAGAAGATTTTTGACGAAAACGAGATTTCATGCGTTATCCACTTTGCAGGTCTTAAAGCTGTCGGAGAATCGGTTGCAATCCCGATGAAATACTATCACAACAATCTTTTAAGCACACTTGTTCTCTGCGAAGAAATGGCGGCTCACGGCTGCAAAAACATTGTTTTCAGCTCCTCGGCAACGGTTTACGGCGACCCTGCCTCCGTTCCGATTACGGAGGATTTTCCGCTGCACACCACCAATCCTTACGGCACAACAAAACTTATGATCGAAAGAATTTTAAGAGATATCTATGTGTCGGACAACGAGTGGGGCATTGTTCTTCTGCGCTACTTTAACCCCATCGGCGCGCATAAAAGCGGACTTATCGGCGAGGACCCGAACGGCATTCCCAACAACCTTCTCCCCTATGTCGCAAAGGTTGCCTGCGGCAAGCTGCCGTGTCTCAGCGTTTTCGGCAACGATTACGACACCGTGGACGGCACCGGCGTAAGAGACTATATCCATGTTGTTGACTTAAGCCTCGGTCACTTAAAGGCTGTCGAAAAGCTTGAAAAGGGCAGCGGAGTATATACGTATAATCTCGGCACGGGCAACGGCTACAGCGTTTTGCAGGTTGTGAAGGCGTTTGAGAAGGCAAGCGGCAAAAAGGTCAATTACAAAATAACAGACAGACGCCCCGGAGACATTGCCGAGTGCTATGCAGACCCGACAAAAGCGGCAAAAGAGCTTCACTGGAAAGCAAAATACGGCATTGACGAAATGTGTGCCGACGCATGGAACTTTGCCAAGAAAAACTGGGAGAACTGAATATGATTAAATTCGATGTATGGGTGAGAAACGATGAAGATATCGTAAAAATTCCGGGCGGAAAAATAGTTTATCTTTAAATTTAAATAGCGGAAATACTCCGGGAATCCATTTTCCCGGGGTATTTTTTGTGTAATAATACTTTTATTCGTTTCTTTTTTCGCCTTAATATCAAAATCGTGCTATGCGCCGCCCGCAATCATTGACGGAAGAACCATGGTTCCGATGCGCGTTATATTTGAAAAGCTCGGGGCCGCAATCTCATGGGAGCCGGACGCTAAAAAGGTTTCGGCGGAAAAGGACGGCATCGCGGTTAAACAGTTAAAGGCTGTTGAGAAAATTGATTTATCTTCAATAAAGTTGCCGGATGAATCAGATCGGAAGAGCACACGTCTGAACTCCAGTCACACTGATATATCTCGTATGCCGTCTTCTGCTTGAAAAAAA
>USAP01000160.1 GCA_900552775.1 uncultured Eubacteriales bacterium
AAAAGCTTATGGAATACTTTTTGGAAAGTCCTTCTGATATTCGTTTTTCAAAAGAAACGGCAAAGCTTGTAAAGGAAAGAAAGATTTTTCCGTGTATGAGCGGTTCTGCAATTAATTCGGAAGGAACAGAGGAGTTTTTAAATCTTCTGGACAGACTTTCGTATACGTATTTTGATGAGAACAAAGAATTTTCGGCGAGAGTATTTAAAGTTTTAAGAGACGGCGGAACAAGAATTTGTTTTCTGCGTATTTTAAGCGGAAAACTTCATGTTAAAGACAAATTTGAATTTGTCGGTGAGACTGAAAAAATAAATGAAATAAGGATATACAAAGGCGATAAATACGTTAATACAAACGAAGCTGCGGCAGGAGAACTCTGTGCTGTATGCGGATTAAGAACCGTTAAAGCCGGAGATGTTATAGGTTGCACCGCCGAAAAGAAAATTTCTCATACCGATGCCGCTCTCATGTGTTCCGTAACCGGAAATCTGCCGGCGCGTGAGCTTTATGATATTTTCAAAATACTCGAAGATGAGGAGCCGACGCTTAACGTTTCTTTTAATGCAGAGCTTTCGGAAATATGGCTTCACACAATGGGAGAAATTCAGCTTGAAGTGCTTGCTGCGGAAGTGAAACGCCGTTTCGGAACGGAAGTATCTTTCGGTGAGTGTAAAATAATGTATCGGGAAACAATAAAAAATGAAGTGATATGTTCGGGGCACTTTGAACCGCTGCGCCACTATGCCGAAGTACTTTTAAAGCTCTCTCCGGCCCCGCGCGGGAGCGGAATTTTATTTGAAAGCGCCGTTGGTGTTGACGGACTTCAGAAAAACTATCAGAATCTCATAAAGACGCATGTTTTTGAAAAGGTACATAAAGGTGTTCTTTGCGGTGCGCCGCTTACGGACATTAAAATAACACTCCTTGCGGGTGCGGCACATGAGAAGCATACTTCGGGAGGAGATTTTCGTGAAGCTGTATACAGGGCAATACGCCAAGGTGTCTTTAAAGCCGAGTCTGTGCTTTTGGAGCCGTTTTATGAATTTGAAATTATAGCTCCGCATGATATGTGCGGAAGAATTCTTGCGGATATGGAAATGATGCATGCTGACACATTGCCGCCGCAAAATCTTGCAAATGCAGTTAAAATATGCGGCAAAGTACCCGTTTTTTCGGCTTCGGGGTACGCGTCTCAGCTTAAAATTTTCTCAGGCGGAAAAGCTGCGGCATCATTTCGTGTTTCAGGCTATGATGAGTGCCGCAATACAGATGAAATTATAGAAAAAACAGGTTATAACAGCAGTGCGGATATTGAAAATACAGCGGATTCCGTTTTTGTAAGTCATGGCACAACTTTTGTTGTACCGTGGGATAAAGCGGACGAATATATGCATTTGCTTTAAATAATATTTTTTGCAAATTAGTTAATATAATTGATGATATAAATTGCCGATGGTATTAGAATTATCATATATTATTGATATTGAAAGGATTGATTTTATGGACAAGTTACGTTTTGGTGTTATAGGACTCAGAAACTTCGGGAGAGGCGCACATATAAAGGGAATAGAGGCAAATGACAATGCAGAACTTGTTGCCGTTTGCGATGTTTTGGCGGATTTGGCAGAGCAGACGGGAAAAGAACACGGAGTGGACTTTTATACGGATTACAAAGAGCTTTTGAAAAGAGATGATATAGATGCCGTGACTGTTGCAACGCCCGATCAGGTGCATGAGGAAATAACTGTTGCTGCGCTTCGCGCCGGAAAACATGTTTTGTGCGAAAAACCTATGGCGCTTTCGGTTGAAAAATGCATTAATATGATAAAGGCTTCAAAAGAAAGCGGAAAGAAACTGATGGTTGGGCAGATTTGCAGATACGCACCCGGATTTGTACTTGCAAAAAAACTTGTCGAAGACGGACAAATAGGTGAGCTTTATTTTGTGGAAAGTGAGTATGCGCATGACTATTCAAAGCTGACGGATGCAACATGGAGATTTGATCCGAAAAGCCCGAGAGAACCTGTTACGGGCGGAGGGTGTCATGCTGTGGATTTGCTGCGCTGGATTGCAGGTAATCCAACCGAAACCTTCTCATACAGTAATCATAAAGTGCTTAAAAGCTGGCCCGTAAACGATGCTACAATTGCTGTTTTAAAATTTCCGAATGATGTTATCGGAAAAGTGTATACTTCGATAGGCTGCCGCAGAAATTACACAATGCGCACTGTACTTTACGGAACACACGGTACGATAATTGTTGACAATAAAACCCCCTGGCTTTCCCTGTACAGGGAAAAAACCGGAGAAGATGAATTCTTTTACGGAAAAGATTCTATGACAATAGAAGAGAAAATACCGATTTCCATTGAAAGTCACAATGTTGTTTCGGAAATTGCCGATTTCTGCCGTGAGGTTTTGGGGGATTTGCCGATAACCACAGATGGTGTTGAAGGGGCTTCAACGGTTGCGGTGTGCGAAGCTATAGTCAAATCCTCTCAATCGGGCAACAGAGAGATTATTAAATATAATTTTGCTTGATTTAAGGCGCTATGTATGATAAAATGTTTTCGGGGTGAGTTTATTTGATAAAAATTGAAGCCAATGCTTTTTCCCGAAGCAATGAATTTCTTATGCGCTTTCACAGCTGCGAACTTACCGAAGGTGAGCGTGCTTACGAAAATCACAGGCATATAACGGAGCTGGAGTTTTCCGTGTTTATAAAAGGTGAAGGTGTATACAGAATAAGCGATGTTGATTACGAAATAAAACCTGGTGATATATTCTTTGTTCGTAACAATGAACGTCACAGTATAATAAAAATCAAGTCCGGTATAGAGTATTACAATTTTAAATTCGAGCCGCGTTTTATTTGGGAAGAAACGCCGAACAATGATGGAAACGCCTATTTGCGGTTTATTTCGGGACAGCACGGCGCTTTAAAACACAGATATGCGGCTGATGAAGAAATTACAAAAAGGCTTTCGGGCTTTTTTGAGGATATTAAACGCGAATGCCGGGAGAAGAAAGACAATTACTTAAGCTATCTGCGTGCGCTCACAACAATTATTTTTGTTGAATTGTCCAGAGAAACAAGTTCATGTGAAAACAAACGCATTGTCGAAAAAAATCTGGATATTTCAATTATATCCAAGTCTATTGACTACATAAATACTCATATTACGGAAGAACTCTCGCTTAACGATATTGCCGGAAAAGCGAATCTGAGCCCCAATTATTACTGTAATGTGTTTAAAAAGCTGTATGGCATAACTCTGTGGGAGTATATAACGGCAAAACGGGTTGAGCTTGCCATCTGCTGTCTTAAGGATTTTAAGGGGACAATACTTGATCTTGCTTTGTCGTGCGGCTTTAACAACACGGCAAATTTTAACCGCGTTTTTAAAAAGCAAACAGGAATTACACCGAGTCAAATGAAAAAGAATTTCGGTGTCAAATAGCTGAAAAATCTTAAAAAATTCCCCGCGGAGCTTAAAAGTGTTAAAGGCTCTGCGGGGATTATACTGTTGCAGAATTCAATTTTTTATATTCTTTTATGTTTAGTCCTTTGTATTTTTTGAAAAGCCGGCATAAATACTTTTCATCGCTTACGGAAAGCAGCGAGGAAAGCTCGGCGGCGGTTCCGCCGACTGTATCCAAAATTTCACATGCCGCGTCAATTTTTGTTCTATTGATATAATCAACAATTGTGTGTGACGTTACATCTTTGAAAATTCTGCTTAAATGTCCGCGGCTCAAAGAAAGTTTATTTGCAATATCTTCAATATATATTTTTTCATAAATGTGTTCGCTTATGTATTCCCGGGCTTTTATACAGTATAAATAGTCGCTGTGAGCGTGAGAAGCGGTTTCGCGCAGCAGAGATGAGAACGTATCGTCTGTAACAAGCGTAAAAAGCTCTAAAAGTTTTGAATAAACTGCGGTTTTGTATCTTTCGGCAAGCTGCATTTGTATTATATCCAAAATAAGTTCTTTTGCTTTAAGCGAGGTTTTCGGCAAAAAAGTACATTCTCTTGCCGCGAAAAATAAATT
>USAP01000161.1 GCA_900552775.1 uncultured Eubacteriales bacterium
GGGGAAACGGTCCTGGAAAAGACGCTGCCGAACGGCTTGAAGATATTCATCGTCCCCAAGCCCCAGCACCGCAAAAAGTATGCCTTTTTCGCCACGCGCTACGGCGGCATGGATATGCAGTTCATCCAAAACGGCGAAAAGCGCACGCAGCAGAGAATTCTTTTCCATAGAAGGATTTTCGGGCGGAATTTTCGGAAGTTTTTCCGGAAGCTTAAAATAGTTTGCCGCAGAAGAAAACTGAACCTCTCCCAAAAGCCGCGCCGCTTCTTTAACTTTTTTATACTCGGCAAGCCTTTCCGAGAGCTGCTCAGGCGTCATTTCGTCCTCTTCCGGTTTTTCCACGGGCAAAAGAGCACGCGACTTCATAAGCAAAAGCTTTGAAGCCATAAGCAGAAATTCCGTGCTTATTTCAAGATCTGCTTCCGCCATGCGGCGAAGCTCCTCCATATACTGCCCTGTAATTTCCGATATCGGAATATCAAAAATGTCAAGTTTATTTTTCTGAAGAAGCGTTAAAAGCAGGTCCAGCGGCCCGTCATACACTTCAAGAGAAAATCTCAAATTTTCCGTCATAGGCCTGCAATGAGCGCAATAAGCGCATTAAGCGAGCTTACAATCGGTGTTATCAAAACGCCGAGTATCTTGTCAAAAATTCCGAGATACATAAGCACAATCAATATCGGAAATGCATATCTTTCATACTGCATTATCTTAAAATAAGTCTTATACGGCAGAAATGCTCCGACAATTTTCGCTCCGTCAAGCGGCGGAAACGGCACAAGGTTAAAAATGCCGAAACATACGTTAAGCAAAATAAGCTGCGCCAAAAGTCCGTAAAATATCTCTGAAAACTGGGAACTGAAATTGCCGAAACCTATTCTTCTGAAAATTCCGTACAAAACCGATCCCAAAAATGCAAGAAAAAGATTTGAAATCGGACCTGCCAGCGAAACAATAACAGTTCCTTTTTTGTGATTTTTAAAATTATTCGGATTTATCGGCACGGGCTTTGCCCAGCCGAAACCGAAAATGAGCATTGATAAAGCGCCCACTATATCCATATGCGCAAGCGGATTCATGGAAAGTCTGCCGCTTAATTTGGCAGTCGGATCACCCATTTTTAGCGCCGCATAGCCGTGCGCATATTCATGCACGGTAATTGCAATAAATATAATAGGCAGGCGCAGCAAAATTTCTTTCAATCCCAAACCGTTTAAAAGCATTTAAATATCATTCCTAACCAAATCCTCAAAGGATTCTCTTTTTATAATAAGTCTCGGGACACCGTCGCGCACCATAATCGCCGCGGGACGCGTAACGCGGTTATAGTTGCTTGCCATGGAGTAATTATATGCTCCCGTCTGCAAAACGGCTATTATGTCCCCTCTTTTAAGATGCGGCATCTTGGCGTCTTTTATAAGAATATCGCCGGATTCACAGTGTTTTCCGACAATTGTAACTTTTTCAAGTCTTTCCGCATAAGGCGCGCGGCACAAAAGCGCTTCATATTCGGCGCCGTAAAGAATATATCTGGGGTTGTCGCTCATTCCGCCGTTTACGGAAACATATTTGCGCACACCCGGAATATCTTTAACCGCACCCACTTCGTATATTGTGGCACCTGCGGCACCGACAATGGATCTGCCCGGTTCAACCATTATAAACGGTCTCTCAACGCCGAAATCATCACAGGCGCGCTTTACGCCCGAAAGCAGATCGTCCATATAAATTCTGTAAGGCTTCGGCTTGTCCGAAGAAAGGTATTTAATGCCAAAACCGCCGCCCAGGTTAAGTTCCGTAATTTTTATTCCGAGTTCATTTTTAAGCTTTGCCATAAATTTTATCAAAAGGCGTGCCGCAAATATGAACGGCTCCTCGTCAAAAATCTGCGACCCTATGTGGCAATGTATGCCGCAAAGATCTATCCCGTCATATTTTCTGGCTCTGTCAAAAACGTCAAACGCTTCTCCGCCTTCAAGCGAAACGCCGAACTTGCTGTCATTTTGCCCCGTCTGAATAAATTCATGCGTGTGCGCCTCCACACCGGGTTTTATGCGCAAAAGCACTTTGGGGTGTTTTTTCATCGAGAGTGCCAGTGAATTTATAATAGAAAGCTCCTCCGCAGAGTCTGCAACTATTCTGCCGACTCCGCGTTCCAAAGCCGTTTCAATCTCGGACATATCTTTGTTGTTTCCGTGCAGGCATGCACGTTCAAGCGGAAAGCCGACGGAATCCGCCGTGTAAAGTTCTCCGCCGGAAACAATGTCAAGACCTATTCCCTCTCTCTCGGCAATACGTGCCATTTCTTTGCACATAAAAGCCTTGGAGGCGTATAAAACCATTCCGTGCCCGTCATAATTTTGCTCAATACTGTCTTTGTATGCTTTTATATTTTCAACAATAAGATTTTCATCCATAACGTACAGCGGCGTACCGAAATGCTCCGCAAGAAGCACCGTGTCCGCTCCGCCGACAGTTAAATTACCGTCCCGGCTTATTCCGAGAGCCTTTGAAATAAACATTCTTTTTCTCCGTTCCGCCGCTTAATTACAAACGACAAGTGTACTCTATAATTAGAGTTATTATATCACAACTTTTTTAAAAAGTCAAATAGTTCCGTTCATAAGTCTTTAAATAATAAAAAAACGCGGAATTCCGCGTTTTTTTATTATTTGAGAACATATACTCTTGCCTGCTTTCTGCCAAACTGCAAAGCTTCCGCTCTGCTGTCAAAAAACAGGTCAATTCTGTTTCCTCGGATATTTCCGCCGGTGTCACCCGCAACGGCATATCCGTATCTCCACGAACCGTCTTCAGCTTCGATATAAAGCTTTGTGCCAAGCGGTATAACAGACGGATCTACCGCAACAACCCCGCGCTGAGCCCTCATTCCGCTTGCCGTAATGCCGTAATGCGAATCTCCGGGGTTTTTTCCGCAGCTTTCGTAAGAAAGATCATACCCCGTTGCCGTACATACAAGCACTTTGGAATAACTGAAACCTGTTGATGAAGCACTTGTGTTTGCAGATGAATTTGAAGCCTGCTTTGTCTGCACGGGAGCGCTTTGAGCAGCCGATGTTTTAACAACCGCATTCTCGCCGCCCGCACCGGTTCCAACCTCAATAATTTTTTTCTGTGCTTCTTCCTGCGTAACCGTATTCACGGCATAGCGCGCCGTTTCCGCGCCGTCTTTTATTTCCACTTCATAAGTTGTAACTCTGACGCCGTTTCTGCCCTTTTGCGCCACTCTGGTCTGACCTTTTTGCAGAGAGCTCGTCTGAACGGTTTCCTCAGTGTAAGGCACAATCTCGGTAACATCTTCATAACGTATTTCAACCTGGGAAACCTTTATTTTCATTCCTTCTTTAAGCTGAACATCGTTTTTAAGGTTAAGCCTTACTCCCTCTTTGTCATAAAGACCGTTTTCAACCGCAAATTCTCCGACGGTCTGAGCCGCAGACATAACTTCTCTTTCACCGTTTTCGTCTATAACCGTATACTTCTTTGCTCTGAGTATCTTAATCTCGGTTCCGCCCTGTACGGGTTCCGTCAGTTCCGGAACGGTCTTATCGTATTCTCCGAGCGTGTAACCCGTTTGGTTCAAAACACCTTCAACGGTTTTAGCCGTGCTGTAATACTCTATTGACGTACCGCCGTCCGTAACCGAAAGAAGAACGGCTCTTGAAATTACAATATTCATGTTATTGTAAACCGTCTCACCCTTTGCGGGCTCGACTTTGTCAAAATCACCGAGAGTTATGCCGGCTTCCGCCAAAACTTCACCCACAGTGCTCTGTTTTGTCTTTAATGTAACCGCGTTTCCGTTATCGTCCACAGTAACGGTGTAATTCGACCATGCGGCCATAAGCAAAAAGAGGAGTACCAGAAGTAGAAACGAAACAGAAGTTGTAACTAAGTATTTTTTTCTCTTTTGTTTCGACATTTTTCTGAATCTAAACATTGAATCACTCCTTTGAAGCTGGGAGGTGTCCATCTCATCTTCGGCTTTCTTCCACTGCTTCATGACATCGAATTTCGCC
>USAP01000162.1 GCA_900552775.1 uncultured Eubacteriales bacterium
CCGTCTCAAACAGCCGATATAAACACATTTATCGCATCAGTATGCCAAAAAGACGAAAGTCTTATCGGCTTCGGAACTATGCACAGAGACAACAAAAACTATAAATCAGAAATTTTGCGTATAAAAAGTCTCGGACTTAAAGGGATGAAATTTCATCCCGATTTTCAAAAGACAAATATGGACGACCCAAAGCTTATCGAAATTTATAAAGAAGCTGCAAACGCAGGGCTTCCCGTTCTGCTTCATATGGGCGACAAGATTATGAGATATTCAAGCGCTGACAAGCTTAAAAACATTCTTGACGCGGTACCAAATCTCAAGGTTATAGCAGCGCATATGGGCGGCTATATGCATTGGAGAGAGGCGTATGACATTATTCCCGTATGTGACAGGCTCTTCTTTGATATTTCAAGCACGCTTGATTTTATTTCTGCGGCGGACGCAAGGAAAATGCTTGACAAATTCGGAACGGATAAAGTTTTCTTCGGAAGCGACTTTCCCATATGTAACCCCGTTGAAGAGCTTAAAAAGCTTGATGCCCTCGGCTTAAATGAGGCCGACCGCAGACGCATCGAATATTATAACTTTGAAGAATTTATATCATAACAAAAATGTCTGAAAAGCTGTTTTGCTTCTCAGACATTTATTATTAAATCTTTAACTACCTCGCCCGCGATAATCAAACCTGCCGCAGACGGAACAAACGCTGTGCTTCCCGGCACTTGCCTGCGTGCTGTGCATTTGCGTGCCGTTCCCGGCGGACAAACGCAGTTCTTCTTACAGCTTATCGCCATATCGTCAATCGGCGTAAGCGGCTTTTCTTTTGAATACACAACCTTAAGCTTTTTTATTCCGCGTTTTTTAAGCTCGGAGCGCATAACGCGCGCCAGAGGGCAGACAGAGGTTTTGTAAATATCCGAAACCTTCAGCATTTCGGGGCACAGCTTATTGCCCGCTCCCATTGAGCTTATAATCGGCGTGCCGCTTTTTTGCGCGTTCATAACAAGCTCTATTTTCCCCGTAACGGTATCGATTGCGTCAACTATATAGTCATACTCCGAAAAATCAAACAAATGAGCGGTATCGGGCATATAAAAAATCTTGTGCGCTTTAACTTGTATATCCGGGTTTATTTCCTTTATTCTTTCGGCGGCAACATCAACCTTTGCCTTGCCGACGGTTTTTGTCGTTGCATATATCTGCCTGTTTATGTTTGAAATACTGACAATATCGTTATCCGTTATGTCAATGGCTCCTATTCCGCTTCTTGCAAGTGCCTCTATTGCATATCCGCCGACGCCGCCGGCGCCGAATACCGCAACGCGCGAATTATGAAGCTTTGAAAGTGCTTCTTTTCCTATTAAAATTTCTGTTCTTATAAACATTTCGTTCATTGTTTTTCCGCCTTTTTCTTTGGATTTCCTATGTCCGTAACTACCTCGTATCCTACGCTTTCAACGCGTTTTTCAAGGCATCCGCGGCACTGCGCCGCTTCCTCGCCCGTGCAGATTTTATTTTCGTAAAGATCGTAAAGCTTTCTGAATCTTACGGGCGACAAATTCGGCATAACAACATTTGCTCCTGCGCAAAGCCCCGATTCACGCCCTTTTTTATCTATTGTTCCGAGAGCCGTTGTTGCCGGAATCAGCGCATACGGAAACATAAGCCGCAAAACCGAAACAAGGCGGAGCGTAAGCTTCAATGGGCCGCTTTCAAAATTGCGAAACGGCGTCTCGCCGTGAGTGATATAAGGGCCGATTCCTATCATGTCGGGCTGCAGCTCCGCGAGAAACTTTAAGTCCTTTACAATGCAATCCACCGTCTGAAAAGGGCTGCCCACCATAAAGCCCGAACCCACGGTAAAGCCTATATCCTTTAAATCGTACAGGCATTTTTTTCTGTTTTCAAGACTCATTTCTCCGGGATGAAGCTTTCCGTAATGCCCTGCGTCCGCCGTTTCGTGACGCAGCAAATATCTGTCTGCTCCGGCGTCAAAATAAGCCTTATAGCTCCCGCGGCTTTTTTCGCCCACCGAAAGTGTGACGGCACAATCGAGAAAATCGCTTTTTATGTGCGATATTATTCTGCACATTATATCATCTGTGAAAAAACCGTCCTCGCCGCCTTGAAGCACGAATGTTCTGAAGCCGAGGCCATAGCCCTCCTTACAGCATGAAAGAATCTCCTCCTCCGTGAGACGGTATCTCTCGGCTTTTTTGTTGTCGCGGCGGATGCCGCAGTAAAAGCAGTTGTTTTTACAGTAATTAGTAAATTCTATGAGTCCGCGGATGTAAACCTTGTTGCCGTAGATTTCCCTTCTTACGGCGTCTGCCTCGGCAAAAAGCTTATCGTCATCGTTTTGAGAAAGCAGCAGCGCGCGAAAATCCGCATCGCTCAATATTTTGTTTTCTTTCAGTTCTCTTATGAGAGTAAAATAATCCTTCAATATAAACCACCTTTTATAAAGACTTCACAATCACACATTAATTGTTTTTATCAACCCGAACACCTGGAATGCGGTATCCCGTAAATTCTTATAGGCATTATCCTTATTCATAGCCTCTTGCAACGTACACGGTTTTCTTAAAATCGGAAAAAAAGCGTCAATTCCGTGCTCATTGCATAAAACGGCATCGTCTGTTACACAGCCGGAAAAGGCAATAACGGGCTTACCATACTTTTTGGCAAGCTTTGCAACGCCTATGGGCGCTTTACCCATATAAGACTGACCGTCAAGCCGCCCTTCTCCCGTAACCACAAGATCCGCATCTTTTATATGCCTTTCAAGACCTGTTTCTCCGATAACAAGCTCAATTCCCGGCACCATGGCGGCATTAAGATATGCCAGAAAGGCAAAGCCCATTCCTCCCGCCGCTCCCGCTCCGGGGGCGTTTGCATCGGAATCGGGAATAATCTTCTTTGTCAGCCGGGCATAATTTTCAAGCCACAAATCCATTTCTCCGATCATTTCGGGCGTTGCGCCTTTTTGCGGCCCGTAAACTGCGGAGCATCCTTCTTTTCCGCATAAAACATTTTTTACATCGCAGGCAACGCAAAAAGAACATTCTTTTAATTCCTTAACCGCATTTTCCGTTCTGATTACGGCGATATCCTTAAGCCCTTTGGCGCCGAGCGGAACTTGTTTTCCGTTCTTATCCGAAAATTCAAACCCGAGAGCCGTGAGCATTCCGATTCCCCCATCGTTTGTCGCGCTGCCGCCTATACCTATTATAAATCTTCGGCATCCCCTTGATATTGCATCCAAAATCATTTCTCCGACACCGTAGGTTGTTGTATCCATGGGATTGCGTTCGTTTTCCGATATAAGAGTAATTCCCGCCGCAGCCGACATTTCTATAACAGCGGTCTTGGTTTTGGGGATATATCCGAAATTTGACCGAATCTTTTTTCCCAGGGGATTGCACACGGTCGTTTCAACAAGCTCACCCTTTGCCGCGGAAACAACAGCTTCTACCGTTCCTTCGCCCCCGTCCGCAATCGGCAATGTACTTCATGTACTGCTCCGACTCGTGAATGGAATCCCAGTTGGCTTCCAGCGCCAGCGTGATGAACGCAGATGCATTGACCTTTGTGGGCTTTGTCAGGTAGTCCTCGTACTCATAGAGCACCTTGCTGTCCGGGAAGTCTTTGACCAGTTTTGCGATGAGCTGCTCCTGCTTTCGTGTGGGCGGACGGTCATCTGGGATAAGCTCCACCCGCTCCCGGGTCGCGATGTAGCGCAGGTATCCGGAGGCCCCGCCGGTGCTTTTGATATAGGGACTCTTGAGGATCAGTCTTGCCATTCGTCATCATTCCAGTCCTGCTCCTGACGGAAGCGTGCGTACTTTTCCAACGAGATGAGACCGTTGGTGGCTTTCACATTGCGGACGCTCTGCGCCCGTCTGCGCTTCAAATCTTCCCGATCCATCTCGAACGCTTCTGCGATAATACCGTTGGTCATGTCCTGCTCCACGTTTCTTGTGAAGCTGCTTCTGGCGATATAGTCCTCCATTCTGCGCAGTCTGCCG
>USAP01000163.1 GCA_900552775.1 uncultured Eubacteriales bacterium
ATGGAGAATAAGATAACTATGAAAGCAACAGGAATTGTAAGAAGAATTGACGATCTCGGCAGAGTTGTTATTCCGAAAGAAATCAGAAGAACCCACAGAATAAAAGAAGGCGACCCGCTTGAAATATATACCGACAGAGACGGTGAGGTTATATTTAAAAAATACTCTCCCATAGGAGAACTTTCGGATTTTGCAACATCTTACGCTGAAACTTTGTCAAAAACATCGGGATGCCCTGTATGCATAACCGACAAGGACAGCATAATAGCCGTATCTGGTGTTCCGAAGCGCGAACTTCACGATAAACGTGTAAGCCACGAACTTGAAAATGTTATGAACGAAAAAACGCAGTTTATTAAAAAGAATTCGGACAGCAAGTCTGTATCCGTTGCAGACGGAAGCGAAAAATACTATGCGGGAGTTGTGGTCCCGATTATCTCCGAAGGAGATTCTATAGGCAGCGTTGTTATGTTCAGCGATGAAAACCGCGCAATGGGTGAAATCGAAACAAAACTAGCGGAATCCGCCGCAGGCTTTCTCGGAAAACAAATGGAATAGAATTCCCGATTTTATAAGCAAAAAACAAACGGACATATTCTTAAATCAGCTTTGGCAATAACTTTAAGAATATGTCTGCTTTTTATTTGTACAGATTTTATTTTGTAAGCTCGCTGATTTCTATATCTTCAGCCATAAACTGGACTCCGAAACCGCAAAAGCCGCGCCGCAGCATATCAAGCCCGATAAATGTTGTATCGCTTTCTTTATAAGGTCTTTTATCGTCACTCTTATTTGACACCACAAAAAGTACACCCAACTCCGCTGCTCTTTCCCTGTCATCGTCCGAAAGCTCATCGCAAACAAGTATCGAAGGCTCTGTTTCGCACAAATCCGCAAGAGCTTCCATGCCGAAAACAATCTGAAATCTGTTTATTATATGTATTTTACCATATTCTTTGGGCGCGCACAGTGTCAGACAAGACTCGCATTCCTGTGCTTTTTCGTCCATATTTATCACAACTTGTGCTCCGCGCATGCCTGCTATTCTCTCTATATTTTTGGTCTTTCCGCCTGCAAATACGGCATTGAGCCACTGGGGCTCCGTTCTTATAAGCTCATACGGAATTTCACGAAGCGCTTTTGCAAGGTTATCGTCTTCAGGTTCTCTCTCAAAGATAATGCCGCCGTTTCCCACGCCGTGATGGTAATGACAGTCTGACCCCGAAAGCATGAGTTTGCCGTATTCTTTTCCGAGAGCAAAAGCTTTATCGTTATGTGAATTATGACCGAAATGCCCGTTAAACACTTCAACACCGTCCAACAATTCGGCAGGTTTCGGCGTGCACACACTTCTGAAAGGATGCGCCTGCACAATTATTCCTCCGGCTTCGTTTACAAGTCTTTTAATCTCTGCCAAATCTCTTTCATAAAGATATTCGTTTTTATAGAAAAACTCTTTATCGAGTCCGTGCAGCAAATACTCGTTTGAATTCTCGGGAAGTTTAAGTTCCATGCCGCAAAAAATTCGAAATCCGGGAATATTTTCCGCACATTTCACAGCCGCGTCATAGCCTTTATAATAAAGCGTAACCTTGTCTTCCCACGAATCAGCTCCGATATTGTCGAGAATAAATCTGTTAAAATGATCTGTTATAGTGAGACCGTTATATCCCGCTTTGCTGTAAAGCCTCACAAGTTCCTCGGCACTTATGTGGCTGCATGGACTTACTTCCGATGTGTGTGCATGCATTTCTGTCTTAAACATAAATAAACTACCTCTCTTCCGTCGCTGCCGTATTTTGATCAGCTTCATTGTCTATATTTTCCGCCTGGCTGCTTTCTGCTCTTTTTTCCTCTATTTCGTCAAAAATCTTTCCGAGTTCATCAAGCGCAGCACCGAATGCTTTATATCCTCCGTTTGCGCTGTAAGACTGCATTTCATTATATTTCTTGCTTGCTTCATCTATCAGCATTTCAAGAGTCTTTTCCTCATCGTCGCCTGCGCTGGGAGTTTTGTTTGCAAATATCACATCAAGCGCCTCTCCTATTGTGGGCTCCATTGCAACTTTATCGCCGTATGCCACGGCAATACGTTTAACCTCCGGCAGCGCCGCCGAATTTTTAGCAGTTATATAAATAGGCTCAACATACAAAAGCGATTCTTTAATTGGTATAACAAGAAGGTTTCCTTTTATAACATTTGAACCGCCCTGATCCCAAAGTGAAATTTCTTTTGAAATATTCGGATCATTGTCTATCTTGTTTTCAATATGAAGCGTCCCGTAAACAGTCTTTCCCTTGGGGAATCTGTAAACCACGGTTTTTTCGTAATTATCCGCCCCACTTCCGACAGCCATCCATGCCACAAGATTTTCCTTTCCCTGAGGAGTGTACGGCTGCATCAGCACGAGTGATTCACTGTCCTCACCGTCAAGCTTCATGAGATTATAATAAGGCTCAACATCAACGCTTTCGCCGCCGGCATATTTTTCCTTTGCCGTAACCCATATATCAGAGCGGCTGTAAAGAGCCTCGGGCTCTGTTATATGATACGACTTATAAACCTCCGAGCGAAGCTTGAAAAGATATTCCGGATAATGCATCTGCTCACTTATATAAAGCGGCAGCTCATCTTCATGAAATACTCCGGGATACATACGGCTTAAAACACGTATTACCGGATCATCCGTATCGGTAATATAAAATTCAACATTGCCGTCATACGCATCAACAACCGCTTTCACGGAATTTCTTATATAATTTACGCCGTCATACTTTTGCGCATACGGAAATTTATCCGATGTTGTGTACGCATCAATAACCCATTTGATTCTTCCGTCGTAATCTATAACAACATAAGGGTCTTTGTCGTATTTTAAAAACGGTACAGCTTTTTTAACACGGCTTATAACATTTCTGTTGCATAAAATTTTGCTGTTTCCCGTAATATATCCCGAAAAAAGCAGCATCGGATCACCGCAACGAACAGCAAAAGAAAATCTGTTGAAAAGATTGAGTTTTATTCCCGCTTTTCCGTCATAGGAATACTCAACCGTTCTGTCACCTTCCATATAGTCAAGCTCGCTGTACTTGGTTTTAACTATTGCATAGTCATTCGAATGCTCTCCGAAATAGATTCTCGGCTGCTCAATTTTGGGCATACCTGTTTCGGAGTATGTCGGAATATCTTTAATAAGATATTCCGGCTGTCCTTCTTCCGTAACTTTATTTAAAGGACTTGCCACTATTCCGTAGCCGTGCGTATAACGCAGCTTTTTGTTGATATAGCTCTGCGCCGACTCAGGAAGCTTATCTGTGTCAAGCTCACGCACTGAAACCGCAAAAGCCGTTTTTGTTCCGTTATAATCAAGCGTTACGATATCATTATCTTTGAATGTATAAAAACTTCTCAGCCCCTGAATTGAGTTTGTGGCGGTAAGCGTCTGGTTCAAATCTGTTATTCTGATATTATCGATTGTCTTATACTCGTCTTTAATATCATGTGAAGTAAGACCGTTTTCTGCCAGATATTCGCATTCAGATACATTCTGAAGGCTGAAACCTCGCCTTGTGGCATCAATATTATAAGTGATATACTGTCTTTCCATGGAAACTTCATAAGGCTTAACAAAAGCAAGCTGCACAATAAATGCGCACAAAATTACAAGAACATAGGAAGCCGGAATCAGCGCCGCACTTATAACGGCATTTTTTACTTTTCCTCTTTTTATAAATAAGCATGCGGCCACAACCGAAAGCAAAAGCAATATCGGGAAAAAAGTATAATAATTACGCCAAACGGTTACATCCGTAAAACCTGCTCCGCTTAAATTTCCGAATTCGCCAAACAGTATTCCTTCTGCCGTTATATTCATCGAAAAAGCATAAGCGGTAAAGAGAAGAAATGCCAGCACAACAATATGAATGATAATTCTTTTTTGAGTAAATATATTTTTAAATGACAAAAAATCCGTTCTCAAATAAGCCGCAGCATAAAGTGCCGCCGTATA
>USAP01000164.1 GCA_900552775.1 uncultured Eubacteriales bacterium
TGTGCTGCCGAAACAAGCAGTAATTATTATTATTCCGACGGCGAAGCACTTTATTGCAACAATAAGCGTTTTTCTGCCGAAGAACGAATAGATAAGGGTTCAAAGCTTTATAATGTTATATACACAAATGACTGTGCCTTTTACACGAAAGACGGTACGCTTTATCAGTTTAACCCCAAAACGAGAAAAATAAAATCATTGTATATTTTTGACAGTGAATATACCGTTGCCGGCTATTCTAATAAAGAAATATACTTTTCGTCTGACAGCGGCGTTTATAAATATTTCATATCTGACGGAAGCTTTGAAAAGTTTATAAGCACCCCCGGCATATTATATAAAAACAAAATATATACCGTAGAGGGCACCGCCCTTTGCTCATACAACCGCAAAACACTTGCGCGAAAAGAAATAGCACAGCTTCCGCAGCATACAATTTTGTCTTTTGTTCAGAAAGGCAGAGTTTTCTGCTGCAGCAAAAGTGATATGAGTCTTATATCCGTTCCGATTTCCGGAGGAGAGATACGCTCGGAAATGACGGCAAACGGCCTTAAAAACGTATCTGACATTACAAGATTAAATACTTTTTCCGGCAGCTTTTTCATAAGCGGTGAGAAAAAGCTTATGAAATATGTTCCGTCAAGCGGAGAATGCACACCGTTTGAAAACTGCGGATATGTTCAGAGCACAGCTTCGCTGAAGTCTGCTCTCTACTTGGTTTCGCCCGGAGAAAATGCATTTTTCTGCGATGAAAACGGAAACATAAAATTCACCGTCGGCAAAAAACAGGGAGAATAATTATGCAGGAAAGAACACTTAAAGTTTTGGAGCTTGACAAAATACTTGCAAGGCTTTCCGATTTTGCCGTTATGGCTGAAACACGCGAAAAGCTTGCTTCTTTAAAGCCTTATACGGATATTGAAAAATCGCGCACCGCCCTTTCGGAAACGGACGAGGCGCGTTCTTTGAGTGTGCGCCACGGAAGACCGCCCCTGGTTCCTCTCACATCACCGGGAGCCGCTTTAAGACGCACCAAAATAGGCGCTTCCTTATCCCCGGGCGAGCTTTTGGCAGCCGCTCACGTTCTGAGGATTTCAAGGCTTACAAAAGCATATTTTGATATGCGTGATTTCGACACGGACTACCCTCTCCTTTTTATGTACGCACAGCGTCTTTCGGAGAACCGCGCGGTGGAACAGAAAATTTTTGACTGCATAATAAGCGAAGACGAAATAGATGACAATGCATCGGATACTCTTTTTTCAATCAGAAGAAAGAAAAATTCTCTGACCAATAAAGTTAAAGACATTTTAACCGATATAATTCACTCAAGCTCATATTCTCAGATGCTTCGCGAACCCATTGTTTCCATGCGCGGCGACAGGTATGTGGTTCCCGTAAAAAGCGAATACCGTTCTTCTTTTAAAGGTGTTGTTCACGATACGTCGCAGACGGGCGGCACGGTATTTATAGAGCCTCTTAAGGTTGTTGAAACAAACAATGAAATACGCGAACTTGCCGGGCGCGAAAAAGAAGAGATAGACCGCATTCTTGCAGAGCTTTCCACACTTATAGGTCTATGCGCAAATGAAATAGACGGGGATTTTTCCGTTCTTACCGATATTGACTTTGTATTTGCCAAAGCCGCCTATGCAGACAGCATAGAGGCGTCTGTTCCCGTGTTGAACGATAAAAATATAATTGATATAAAAAAGGGCAGGCATCCTCTTATCCATCCCGACAAGGTTGTTCCTGTTGATATCAGACTTGGAGAGGATTTCGACACGCTTGTTATAACAGGCCCCAACACGGGTGGAAAAACGGTTTCGTTAAAGACTCTCGGTCTTTTTGCGCTCATGGCGCAGTGCGGCCTTCACATTCCCGCAAAGGAGGGCTCTAAAACCGCCGTATTTTCAAACGTTTTTGCCGATATAGGCGATGAACAGAGCATAGAACAGTCGCTTTCCACGTTTTCGGCACATATGGTAAATATCATAGAAATTTTGCGCAAGTGCGATTCAAAATCTCTGGTGCTTTTTGATGAGCTCGGTGCGGGAACCGATCCTGCCGAAGGCGCGGCGCTTGCAACAGCCGTTTTAAAAGAAGTAAAAAGCCGCGGCGCCGTATCCGCTGCAACAACTCATTACAGCGAAATAAAGATGTATGCCATAGAAACTCCGCGCGTTGAAAATGCGGCATGTGAGTTTGACGTAAATTCTTTAAAACCCACGTACAGGCTTTACGTGGGCGCTTTAGGCAAAAGCTGCGCATTTGACATTGCAAAAAAGCTCGGTATGAGCGACGGACTCATTTCAGACGCGCGTCAGCTTCTCAACGCCGAAAGCTCAAAATTCGAGGATATTGTAAACACAATAGAAACCGAGCGTTCATCGCTCATTGCCGCAAAGGCGGAAACAGAGCGCGAGCTGCAGGAGGCACGCCGTCTGCGCGAAAAACTTCAGAACGAAGATGAAAAGCGCGCCAAAAATCGGGAGCGCATTTTAAATGACGCAAGACGCGAAGCCAAAAAACTTTTAGACGATGCAACGCACAGCGTGGACGAAAAACTCCGCGAAATAGAAAAAGCCGGCAGACAGGATAAAATTTCCGCCATGCGCCGCGCAAAACAGGAGCTTTCTTCAAAGTCCGGCAAAATTGACGATAAACTTTCAAGCGGAGTATTCAAAACCCGCAAAAAAGTAAATCCTTCCGAATTATCGGTCGGAACCGAAGTTTTTGTGCCGTCAATGCAAAGCTACGGAACGGTGCAGACTTTGCCCGATAAAAACGGTAATACGGAAGTTGCGGTAGGCGCCATGAAGCTGAAAATAAACGTCTCGGCGCTTGAACTTTCGGACAAGACTCCGGAAAAGAAAAAGAAACCTCAAAGAACCGTTTCCGGCGGTGGCATGAAGCGATCGGCGGCAACAGTTAAAAGCGAAATCGACCTTCGCGGAATGTATCTCGACGATGCCATTGCCGCAGTTGACAAATATATAGACGATGCCGCGCTTGCTCATTTAAACACAGTAACCATAATTCACGGAAGAGGAACAGGCGTTTTGAAAAAAGGTATAACCGATTATCTTAAATCAAACAAAACCGTAACGTCATTCAGACTCGGAAAATACGGCGAAGGCGGAGACGGCGTTACGGTTGTAGAACTGTAGCAGCCCGCTTTAAAGAAAGGAAGAAAAAAATGCCCGGATATGTTTTTAAAGAGCCGTCAGAGCTTAAAACAATCATTCTTTTTATTGTTGATTCATACGGCGAAGCGGTAACAAACGGTGAAATAACCGATATTTTCATGACGCATGAATTTGTGGATTACTTCACCATGCAGCAATTTCTGGACGAGCTTTTAAAAAGCGGTCTTTTGGAAATCTATACGGAAAACGGTATCAGAAAATACCTTCTGACGGAAATAGGCAGGGAAGGCGTAAACGGATTTAAAAAGAATATCCCTTTAACCGTACGTGAAAATATATTAAACACAATTAAAGAATACAAGAAAAAGCTCGATGTCGGAAACGCCGTTATGGCAAAATATATAAAACACAATGAAATAGAGCACGAGGCAAGTCTTCTTATAACCGAAGGCGGTTCTCCTCTTTTGAGAATTTCCGTAAACGCAGGCTCTGCCGAAAACGCACGGCTTATGTGCTCAAATTTCAAAAATAATCCGCAGGAAATTTATAAAAAAATATTTGAAATTCTCAGCCAAAAGTAATCCGCAATCGGTGCAATCACCGCACAGCGGCTGTATATTTGCGTGCGGAAGACTAAAAATTTATGTGCAATATGAATTGGAGGTTAAAAATGGAACTTTCTGTTATGTCACCCGTTCTCAACGGAACAAACTTTGAAGAATCTGTAAAATATTTGTCGTCTCTCGGAGTCGACAGCATCGAAATAGGCGCCGGCGGATATCCCGGTACGGCTCACATAAACCCCGCGGAGTGCCTTGAAAGTCCTGC
>USAP01000165.1 GCA_900552775.1 uncultured Eubacteriales bacterium
TCGCAGACCGTCGAATTGGAGGACCCTTCCGCGCCCTTGATGAATGTTCCGCTGATACAGCTGTCAAGAACATTCTGTAAGGAAGGGAGGGCGTAATATAGTGGATATATTAAGCGCCGTTACAAAGGATCAGCTGAGAAATGATTTGCCGGAGCTCCGCATAGGTGACACTCTTAAGGTTTACCTCAAGGTTAAAGAGGGTAACCGCGAGAGAACACAGCTTTTTGAGGGAACTCTCATTGCTAAAAAGCACGGCGGAATCAGCGAGACAATCACCGTAAGACGTATTGCTTCGGGCGTTGGAGTTGAAAAGGTTTTCCCCGTAAACTCGCCTAATATCGAGAAAATCGAAGTTACACGTCACGGTAAAGTCAGAAGAGCTAAGCTTTACTATCTCAGAGACAGAGTCGGAAAAGCTGCCAAGGTTAAGGAATTACTTTAATGTAAAAGCGGTTCGCATGTGTGCAAACCGTGAAAAGACAAACGGGAATGTGAAAAAATTTATTGTTTTTTTGCTTCCCTTTTGTCTTATTGTCTCATTTAGTCATTTTTCATATGTGGAAAGGACGATGTGTTTATGAATCAGAATGAGAATGAAAACATCAATAATGAAAGTATTAATATAAACGAAACTGTTTCGGAAACGGGCACGCCTTCGGAGGTTCCCAAAAAATCCGCAGGAAGAGAAGCGCTTGAATGGGTGGCTTCAATACTTATTGCGGTTGTTGTGGCGCTGCTTCTGCGAAACTATGTCATAACTTTTGTAAGGGTTGACGGAAGTTCCATGGTTCCCACGCTTACAAATAACGACAGACTTATTGTTATCCGTCTCGGATATAAGCCGCAGGCAGGAGATATTATAATACTTAACCCGCCTACGGGACGTGCCCCCTATGTAAAAAGAGTTATAGGTATGCCCGGACAGACGGTGAAAATCACTGAAACGGGAGATGTGTATGTGGACGGGGAAAAGCTTGACGAACCGTATACAAACACAAAAACAAATATTGTTTCGGCGTCGGAATACACGGTGCCGGAAAACTGCGTTTTTGTTATGGGTGACAACCGTATGCACAGCCATGACAGCCGCTCGGAGGATGTTTCGTTCATCCCTTATAAGAATGTTTTGGGCAAGGTTGTGTGCAGGGTATGGCCTTTAAACAAAATAGGCTCGGTATATAATAAATAGAAACGGAGATTGCAAATGAAGATTCAATGGTTCCCCGGTCATATGGCGAAAACCCGCCGCCTGATAGAGGAAAATCTTCGTCTTGTTGATATTTGCGTGGAAATAGCGGACGCACGGCTTGTAAATTCCAGCCGCAGTCCGCTTCTTTTTGATTTAATAAACAAAAAACCGCGTATTCTTATCATGAACAAGGCGGATATTGCGGATGAAAAAGTAAATAACGAATGGAAAAAATATTTTGAAAGCGAAGGTCAGGCGGTCATTTTTGCCGACAGCAAGGGCGGCAGACTTTTAAAGCCGCTTACGGCTGTAATACAGGAAACGCTCAAAGACGAACTTTTGAGAAGGCGTGAGCGCGGAATGGAAGGAAAACCCGTTAAAGTTATGGTGACGGGTGTGCCTAATGTCGGAAAATCCACATTTATAAACAATATTTCGGGAAGAAAAAGCGCAAAAACGGGAGACAGGCCCGGAGTTACAACCGGAAAACAGTGGATTCGCGCCGGCAATCTGGAACTTTTGGATACGCCCGGAATTTTATGCCCGAAAATCGATGATGAACGCATGGGCGAGCACCTGGCTTTCTCGGGAGCAATACGCGACGCTGTTTTTGATACGGCGGAGCTTTCGTGTATTTTGCTTGAGTTTTTAAGAGATAATTATGCCGCGGAGCTTTGCGCAAGATATAAACTTGCCGATATAAACGGACTTTCGGGATTTGAACTTTTGTGTGCCGTGGCAAAAGCGAGAGGATTTGTAGTGCGCGGCGGCGAAGCGGACTACGAGCGTGCGGCCGCGGTTGTGCTGGATGAATTCCGCGGAGCCAAGATAGGAAGAATTTCACTTGAAAGACCGTAAAAAATATGGTATACTGTATAATAATATGCAGAAATTGCTCCGAAAAAGAGTTTGCGAGGTGACAATGCTTGGAGGTCAGAAAAAAAGAAAAGAAAACGCGCATGTATGATCCCGTTTTATGCACGGCGGTTATACTTGCAATGACAGTTGGTTTTTTGGCGATATGGAGCGCCACAAGGTCGCTCGGCTCGGCAAGATATCTTGTTGTGCAGGGCACGGCTGCCGTTTTGGGTGCGGCGTTTATATTTATAACAATGAAGTTTGACTATGAAACATTCGGAAGGCTCGCACCGTTTATTTTTGCGTTTAACGTGATATTGCTTCTTGTAGTGCTGTTTTTCGGCACGGGCGACGAGGTCGGCACGCGCGGCTGGATAAGAATCGGCTCTTTAAGCCTTCAGCCGGCGGAGCTTGTAAAAGTTGGCTTTATAGTGGCTTTTGCAAGGCAGATTTCGGCGGCGGACGATGTGAATAATCCGAAAACGCTTGCTTTTCTGCTGCTTCACGCGGGACTTACAGTGGGACTTATTCTGCTTCAGCCCGACTACGGAACGGCGTTTGTTTTTGTGGTTATGGCATTTTTGATGCTGCTTATGGCGGGACTTAAAATAAAATATGTTCTTTGTGCGCTCGGAGCCTGCGCGGTTGCGGCACCGGCGGCATGGTTTTTTGTGCTTAAAGATTATCAGAAAAAACGTTTTTTTGCGTTTTTAAATCCTGAGGCGGATCCGCTTGGCTCGGGATATCACGTTATGCAGTCGAAAATTGCGGCAGGCTCGGGCAAGCTTTTCGGAAGCGGACTTTTCAAAGGCGTGCAGACACAGCTCGGATATCTTCCCGAAAAGCAGACAGACTTTGTTTTTTCCGTTATAAGTGAGGAAATGGGTTTTGCGGGAGCTGCGGCCGTTGTGATAATTCTCCTTGTAATTATAGTAAAATGTTTTAACATTGCCAAAAATTCGCGCGATATGTTCGGAGAGCTTATCTGTGTTGGGGCTGGCGCGATGTTTCTGTTTCATACGTTTGAAAATATCGGCATGTGCATAGGTCTTGCGCCCGTTACGGGCATTCCGCTGCCTTTTATAAGCTGCGGCGGCTCCAATATGCTGGCTTCGCTGATGGTTGTGGGACTTGTTCTCAATGTGCGCGCAAGAAGCAAAATGGTGCCGAAGATTTCGGAAAAAGAATAGAATGCCGCGCTTGCCATACATTGTATTTGATTTTTCCTTTTTCTTGCGCTCCGGAGTTTTTAAACATCCCCTTATACGGAGGTTGTTAAAGTGCGTATTGTCTGCTGTAATATTAAAGAAAATCATACCCGCGCGGATACCGACGCGGTGCTGCTGCGATGTGCAAAGGAATTTGCGCTGCGGCAAAACAAAACTGTTCCGGAAAGTGTTTTTCACACCGAAAACGGAAAACCTTATGTTAAAGAAGACGGCATATTTATCGGCGCCGCGCACACATGCGGAAGACTTTTTGCCGCAGCGTGCGAAGTTCCGTTCGGCATTGATGCAGAAAGTACAAAAAGAAATACACGCGGAGCATCAAAAATTGCCGCGAAATATTTTTCCTGCGGAGAACAAAAACTTTTAATGAGCGGAGAAAAAACTTTTGCCGAGATCTGGACGGCGAAAGAGTCTTTTTTAAAGCTTACGGGAGAAGGGCTTGCGGGGCTGCGCGAAGCGGACACCGTGAAGCTTCCGTATGTTTTTGAATATATGAAACTCGGAGACATACTTATATGTGTTTGCTCGAAAACGCGCATTGAGAATATATCCGCTGTGCCCGAAAAATAA
>USAP01000166.1 GCA_900552775.1 uncultured Eubacteriales bacterium
TCGCCTACTCGCTGCTGACCGTCGTGCGCTCCGGCGCGATAGTCGGCCAGCTGCATGTCTCACTTTGCGCCGGTTCGAAAAATTTTTGGAGGCGAAAAAGCATGAAAACCGATAAAATAGCAAGAGGCACGGCGCTGCTTCTCAGCGCATTGCTTACGGCAGCTTCACTTTCGGGCTGTGCAGAAAAAACGGCAAGTGTAAGTACAAACGGTTCAAAGCTTAAGCTGAACGGAAAAAGCATTTATCCCATAAGGTGCGAAGATACTCTTTCCTGCATGATGAGCACAAGTTCACAGTGGTCATCGCAATATGCAAATTTCGGCGACACGCCCATAGCGAAAAAGCTTTCCGAAAACACGGGAGTAAGCGTTTCGTATATTCACCCCGAAGCGGGGAAGGAAGCGGAAACACTCTCGGGGATGCTTGCGGCGGGAAATCTGCCCGACATGATTCGCTATAACTGGAATTCATACGAAGGCGGCGCGCAAAAAGCCGCGGCGGACGGATATATACTTTCTCTCGGTGAAATGATGAAAGCGTGGTCTCCGGCACTGTCGGCAAAGCTTGAAGAAAACCCCGAATGGAACAGAGAAGCAAAAAGCTCCGACGGACTTTATTATACATATCCGTTCTTTAAAGGGGACAATACGCTGACGGTCGGCTCGGGTCTTATGCTTCGGAATGACTGGCTGCAAAAATGCGGACTTTCTTCTCCCGAAACCGTAGACGACTGGGAGAAAACGCTGACGGCATTTAAAAACGAATGCGGAGCGTCAAAACCGCTTGCAGGAACACAGGCGCTGTATCTTATGGCATGCGCATACGGTACGCCGAAGGGATGGTATCATGACGGAGGCACCGTAAAATACGGCTGCTTCGAAAGCGGCTATAAAGATTTCGTGCAGAAAATGGCGGACTGGTACGCAAAGGGACTTATAGATCCCGAAATTGCGGAAACACCGTCCAAAACCATTGACGCGGGTTTTCTCAGCGGCGACATAGGCGCTGTTGCCGGAAGAATCGGCTCGTCGATGGGCAAATATCTGAATACTGCCAAAACCGCGGAAGGGATAGAGCCGGGGTTTGATATTTTACCGGCGTCATTTCCGGTTTTACAAAGCGGAACAAAGCCCGAATACGGAACCTGCGACAGTGATGTTTTGCCGGGTATGGGAACGGCGATATCGGCAAATTGCCGAAACACAGAGCTTGCGGCAAGGTTTCTCGATTACGGGTATACAGAAGAAGGGCAGACCCTTTTTAATTTCGGAATCCGTGGTGAAAGCTTTGATTTTGACGGAGAGTATCCGAAATATACGGATTTGATATTGAATAATCCCGAGGGACTTTCGGTGGATTCCGCGCTTTCGGCATATACGTTCGTTTCCGGCGGACCGACAATTCAAAAGAAAGAATTTGCGGAGCAGTATTATCCGTTTCCGGCACAGACAAAGGCGCTTACGGTTTGGAACTCCAATATGACAGAGCACAGGCTGCCGGATGCAGCGTCTGAAAACCTGACACCGGAATTTTTGGAAGATGAAGAAAAAATTTCGGAATATGCCGATGAAATGACAATTAAGTTTATAACGGGCAAAAAGCCGATTTCCGAATATTCGGACTTTACGGCGCAGCTCGAGAATATGGGGATTCGCTCCATTATACAATCAAAGCAGAAAGCCTATGACGATTATCTTTTGAGATAATAAGTCTTAAGGATAGAGACGCAAAGAGAAACCGCAGCTTTTTTGCGTATCAAAAATAATCAAAGGAGGGAACGCAGGCGTTTGCCTTGCGAAAGAGAGAATGAATCAAGAAAAAACAGCAAACAGTGCAAGCCCTAAAAAAAGGGCGGTGTGGCCTTCTCTTGTGAAGAAGGATTTCAGACAGAACTGGGGACTTTACATCATGATATTGCCCGTTCTGGCATTTTACATTATTTTTTGCTACGTACCTATGTACGGAGCGATAATAGCGTTTAAAAACTATTCCACGAGACTCGGTATTCTTGCCAGCCCGTGGGCGGAACCTTTTTATAAGCACTTCCAGACATTTTTTACAATGCCTTACTTTAAACGCCTGATGGTGAACACGCTTACCATCAGTATCAACACTCTTATTTGGGGATTCCCGGCACCGATTCTTTTGGCGCTTTTGATAAATGAGCTTAAGAATAAGACATTTACAAAAATTACTCAGACAATTACATATCTTCCATACTTTATTTCTATGGTTGTTATCTGCGGTATGATAAAAACATTTACAAACAGTGACGGTTTTATTAATGACATTATTGCTCTTTTCGGCGGAGAAAGAGTTACAATGCTCAGCAAACCGAGTTATTTCGTTCCGGTATACGTAATTTCCGATATTTGGCAGAGCGTAGGCTGGGGCTCGATTATATATCTTTCGGCTCTCGCAGGCATTGATCAGGAGCTTTACGAGGCGGCAAGAATAGACGGTGCGGGACGCTGGCGTCAGACATGGAACATCACCATACCCGGTATTCTTCCCACAATTATAATACTTCTTATACTCAGAGTCGGCGGTCTTCTGAACGTAGGGTACGAGAAGATCATTCTTCTTTACAACCCGGCAACATACCAGAAGGCGGACGTTATATCGAGCTATGTTTACAGATACGGTCTCGGCGGTGACGGCGGCGCAAACCCGTGGTCATTCAGTACGGCGGTTGGTCTTTTCAACTCCGTTATAAACTTCGTGCTTATCATCATAACAAACAAGATAAGCAGAGCCGTATCGGATACAAGTCTCTGGTAAGCTTTCCGACATCGAAAATTTATTATTACAGGAAGGAAAAATACTATGCATATTAAAGAAAGTCCAAGCAGAAAAGCATTTAATGTATTTAACATTATTTTCATGCTTTGCATGATTGTAATAACACTGTATCCGCTGCTTTATGTTGTGTTTGCGTCAATGAGTGATTCAAACGAACTTATGAAGCATTCGGGTCTCCTTGTAAAACCTGTCGGCTTCAGCTGGGCAGCGTATAAGGCGGTTTTCCAAAACCCCAACATTCTTCAGGGATATAAAAACACTATTATAGTTCTTATATCCAGCGTTGCGGTAAGCATGTTCTTAACATGTCTCGCAGCTTATGTTCTTTCCAGAAAGAACGTTCTCTTCAACGGCGTTATAACATTTATTATAATGTTTACAATGTTCTTCAGCGGCGGTATGATTCCTACATACCTGCTCGTAAATAATCTGGGTCTTACAAACACATACTGGGCGCTGATATTGCCTACTGCCATATCGACGTATAACATGATTATTATGAGAACGGGTTTTGCGGCGATACCGGAAAGCTTGGAGGAATCGGCAAAGATAGACGGTGCAAGCCACTTTACGATTCTGTTTAAAATAGTCATTCCGCTTGCGAAGCCTACAATGGCGGTTATCGTGCTTTACTATGCGGTTGCCTGCTGGAACTCATGGTTTAACGCTATGATTTACCTGCAGAAGAGAAGAGATTTGCAGCCTCTGCAGCTTATTCTCCGCGGCATACTCATCGAGAACGATACAAGCAACATGCAGGACGGTAACGTAGGTCAGGATACCGAGTCCATTGCAGAATCGATTAAATACGCTGTTATCGTTGTTGCAACACTTCCTATACTTGCTATATATCCGTTCCTTCAGAAATACTTTATTAAAGGTATTATGATAGGCGCGGTTAAAGGCTGATTTTATAAAGTTCATATAAAATATTGAAAAATGGGCTGTTTAAAAAGTCGTTTGGCTTTAGCCACAGCCCGGCAAGGAAGTATTGCCCTGCTAAACATCTTTTTTGCGAATTTCAGCGTTAAAAAAGGCTCG
>USAP01000167.1 GCA_900552775.1 uncultured Eubacteriales bacterium
GACGGGGCAAAATGTATTTTAAGTGTAACAGATAAGAATAATGATAAGATTTATGAAAATGAGTTTAAAGTTGCCGATTCCGGAATTTATGCAGAAAGTACGCTTTTTCAAAATGACGGAAAAACTGTTTTTGCGGAGCAGCAGATTAATAAAGAAAAATCAATATCTGCCGGAGCAGTAATTAAAAATGATTCCGATGATACCAAAAACGGGGTTATTATGTGCAGCGCTTTTGACGGGAACGAAATAAAATTTGTCTCGGCAAAGAGTGTTTCTCTTTCGGCAGGCGAATCTGAAAATGTTTCTTTTGAAATACCAAGTGGTGTGACTAATGTGAAAATATATGTTATTGACAGTTTTTCGTCAGGTAAACCGTTGACGGGAGTATATAGTTTGATAAAGGGGTAAAAAATGAAACGTATTATATCGTTTGTAACAGCATGTTTAATTTGCATAACGCATATGCCGTATATTGCGGCATCAGAGCGGCAGACGGATGTGTTCTTTTACTGTAGCTTTGACGGAAAGCTGTCAATTCCCGTAAGAAACGGCGGAGGAACAGTGGAGGATGTTGATATAGGCGGCAATATATCAAGACATTATATCGGCGAAAAAGACACATCTTTCAATACGCAAAGCGGAATTGTTTGTAATGGAGTGGCATATACCGATAACTACGTAGCAGAGGCAACAATTAACATAAAAAAGCTTTCGGGTAATGCTTTCATAGCTCTTTTTGACTCAAAATCGGCAAAAAATACAGCAGGAAAATGGAGACTCGGAACAAAAATTTCAGTCGGAAATGATGGTAATGTATATGCCGCTCACGGAAGCGAAAAGAAAAAAATCGAAGCATTTACAGGAAATAATTTAATTAAATACAGTGCAGCATACGATGAGACAAACGGCACATGTACAGTTTATATAAATGAAACTAAGCTTTTCTCAGCTTCGCCGTATGACGGCAGCGGCAAAATATACGGATCTGCGCATCACAGATATTTCGGAATAGATATGACAAATTACGGCGGCAAGGGAGAAGTTGAATTTTATCTTGATGATGTGTCAATATATAATGGCAAAGCCCTGCTGACAAAAGAAGAAATAGTGTCCGTTCCCGAAAGAGATTCCGTTATGGAAAACGAATATGATGCAAAATTCTATCTGCGCGGAGCGGATGCATTTTCGCTTTACTCGGATTACTGGTTTCATGACGGTGAGCGTGTAAAATACATGTCGGATTCCGAAAAGCCGATTTTACATGACGGTACGCTTTATATGCCCGTTTCTTTGGCTTTAAAAGCGGGATATAAAACAGACAGTGTAACAAAAAAGGTATTAAAAGGCAGAGAATATATCTTGCCCGACTCTTCCGGGAAAACTTTGACAAAGGATAAGCGCGGCTTTTTTATTCTGACGAACGGAGAGTTTAGGTATACGGACGGAGAAAACTTTACGGACTTATATGAAGCCGCGGATGTTGTATACAGATATTTGCAGTTTGACAATCCAAACGGTGAAAAAGTCATTTCAGATATGAAATCAAACGGAAAGTATGGTGTACATCCACGAATTCTGTACACCTCCGAAAATTTAGACTACCTTAAAAGTAAGTTTAATGCAGGAGCCGAAAAAATAGAGAGAAAGGCAATTTCGGAAGGTGATTTTTGGATAAACAGGGCACATGATTTTGAAAGTCAAAGACCTTTATCGACTTCTGACTGCACAACTATGGTTCATAAATTCCAAACAGCCATGCAAAAGCTTACGGCGGCATATCTTTTAAGCGGAAATACGAAATATGCCGATTCGGGAATTGACTATATGAAAAAGCTTTGCTCATGGGTTGATATCGGGACAAGTCAGTCGGGACTTATTGCAGCACATTGGTCTATAGGCATGGCGTTGGGCTTTGACGGGTTTTATGACAGGCTCACTGCCGAAGATAAAAAATTTATCATGGAGGCGGTGCTGAGACTTCCGTATGCGGAAACTCAGAAAGCTTATTCCGGGAAATCCTTTGAACCTTACTGGATTACAATAGACGATAATTTTGCGGCTGTCTGCGGCGGAGGGCTGCTGACATTGAGTCTGGCTTTTGCCGATGAAGACGGGTTTGATGCTTCGTGGATGATAGAAAATGTTATAAAAACTCTCGGCGTATTTACGTCATTGTATTTTCCGAATGGCGGATATTACGAAGGACGCGATTATTCCGATTATGCACTTTCAAATCTGTATATCGGTATGGAGGCTTTGTTTAATTCGTGCGGCACAGACTACGGACTTGGCAGTGCAAAAGGCTTTTCGGAGGCCGGAAGTTATTTTCCGTATACACAGGGCGGCGGAAATGCCATAAATGTTCATGATGATGACCGAGGGATGTTTTATTCGGAAGTTCCTTTTTGGCTTGCCGCGAGATACGGCGAAACATCATATGCGGAGCTTGCAAAAAAGCAAATGAAGCAGGGCGGTAAGGAGCTTACACTTACGGGGTATTTGTACTGTTGCAAGGCGGCCGATGCTTACGGTGAATCGAATGCGGATAATATGCCGCTTGACAGGTATTTCGGAGTTAGCGAAGTCGGAACTTTCAGAAATACATTTGATTCATTAAATGCAACATTTGCCGGTATTCACGGTGGAAGAAACGGAATTGACCATGATAATCTTGATCTTGGAGAATTTGTATTTGCCTCAGACGGAATACCGTGGGTTATTGACCTCGGTAAGGATAGCTATAACTTGCCCGATTATTTCGGTTCAAACGGATATAAAATATACAGAAAAAAGGCAGAGGGTCATAACCTTGTTGTTATAAATCCGAAACAGGATGCCGATACATATTTCGGTCAGGCAGCAAATACGGAAGTAAAACTTGATTTTTTCAAATCGGCGGATAAAGCGGCGATGGCGGCTTATGATTTGACGAATGCATACTCACGTGATGTAAATTCATATAAGCGCGGCTTTTATTTTGGTGATGACAGAAATACGCTGCTTGTACAGGATGAAATTTCTTTAAAGCAAACATCTGAGTTTTATTCGTTTATTCACACAAAAGCAGATATAAATATTTTAAGTAACAGAGAAGCGGAATTTATTCAAAACGGAAAAAAACTTCATGTTTATGTCTATAGTAATGCCGAAGACTACACCCTTTCGGTTATGGATGCCAAACCGTTGCCTTCTTCTCCGAAAGTGGACGGTGAAAACGATAATAACGGCATAAAAAAACTTGCAATACATTCTGAAAATGCTTCGGGGAATGTTATGACTGCTTTCAAGCTTGTGCCCGAGTCGGATTTTTTTGAAGCGGAGCCTGTTTTGGATTCCCCCGATAAAATTTCGGAATGGACTTTGCCGGAAGGTGAAATATTATATCATGCCGCAATATCAGATATAAACTTAAAAGCTGACGGAAATTTGACGGCAGAAATTATTTTGCCTAAAAATGCACAATATGTTGAGCTATATATAGACGGCAAATCTGTATATAAAACTAACGTTTCCGGAGTTGGAAGACGGACGGTTTCGTGTATGGTTTCTGCATACGAAAGCGGTGAACACGAGGCGATTCTTGAGGTTGGCACGACGTATGGGATACAAAGGGCATCGCAGTCATTCAGAACTTTTAAAACCCAAAAAAACACACTTGTTTCTCCGGGATATGCCGGGGGATGGTGGGATCCTGGTGTGTTTAGATGGCGGCCGTATGTTTCATCTCAGTCCGAAAAGACCGTAACGTCGACAGAAAACGGGTTTAAAATG
>USAP01000168.1 GCA_900552775.1 uncultured Eubacteriales bacterium
AAGCCCGCCGAGGAGGTCGCCCCGTGGTTCCTGGATCAGCTGGCGCATGCCTATGATCCGCAGCAGGGCGCGGCCCATCTGCTGGAGCGGCTGCACAACGCCGGCGCGCGCCTGTTTACCGCCTCCAACGGCATCGGCGAGGTGATGAACGGCCGTGTGGCCAACGCGGGCCTTTCCAAATGGCTGGATGGCAAGTTCGCCGCCGACGATGTGGGCGCGATGAAGCCCAGCCCCAAGTACTTTGACACCATCTTCAAGCGCAGCGGCGCTACCGACCTGTCCCGCACACTGATGGTAGGCGATAACCCCGTGACCGACGTAAACGGCGCGGTGGAATACGGCATGACGGGCGCGCTGTTCGGCGCACGCTATGAGGAGCCCAGCAAGGCCACCTTTGTCGCCCCCACCATGGCCGAGCTGGAGCGTCAGCTTTTTGCCGATGAGGCGCAGGCGTAAGCCGCAGGGCATACGCACACGATAGATCAATTACAGGACTGGAGGATAAAGAATATGAGCTCTCCCCTGACGACGGTTGTTCACAATACTGATGTCTGCGTGGTAGGCGGCGGCATCGGCGGCATGTTTACCGCCATTTCCGCGGCGCGCCACGGCGCGAAGGTGGTTCTGATGCAGGATCGCCCGGTGCTTGGCGGCAACGCCAGCAGCGAAATCCGCATGTGGATCAGCGGCGCGGGCACCCGCGTGCGCGATCTGCAGGAAACGGGTATCATGGAAGAATTGCAGCTGGAAAACATGCATCGCAATCCCCGCCGCAACTTTACCACCTGGGATGCGCTGCTGTACGAAATGGTTCGCTTTGAGCCCAACATCGAGCTGCTGCTCAACTGCACCTGCTGCGACGCCACCATGGATGGCAGCCGCATCGATGTTTGTGCGTGCCTCCGTGCATTATGCTCTTTTTGAAGATGAGTATTATATGCTCTCGCAGATAAAAATACTCAAGGAAACGGTTTTGATGTTTATGAAAAAATATAAAAATAAAAGAATCAGGGAGAAAACTTCCGATGAGCAGACTGAAGAATAATCTTGTTTTTTACATTATAATGATAGTAAACATATGTGTGCTCCCCATTTTTATAAGAGACACGGGAAGCGCAATACTTATTATGCTTATAATTATGCCTCTTATATGTCTTGTTACATCTTTTATATACGGATACAAAAACGGCTTCCGCCCGCTTTATGCGCTCGGAAGCCCTGCTTTGTACACCGTAACACTTTTTATTTTTTATAACTCCACAGCATGGATTTATGTATCCGTTCTGCTTGCCGTTTCACTTTTCGGCATGATTGCGGCATTGCCTTTCCGAAACTGATTTCACTGCATATATATGTTATATACAAGATAATCCTGATGATTGCCCTCATATTCCACTTTCAGGCATATGGGGGCTTTTGAAATCATGTCAAGCATCGGTCCCCGTTCAGATGAAACAAACTGCCAGCCGCCCTGCTCATCGCTCCACAAAAACCATTTCCGCGATGATTTTCCTTCATTGAAATCCCAAAGAGCAATTTTGTAAGGCGCACCGAGCTCCGCAGGTTTAAAAGACATTATGCCGCTGTCGGAGTAAAGCGTTTCTCCGCTGTTATAAAGCGTTGCGGCAATGCGCGGAACAGATGCCGATACGCTCATAATGTCATAGTTCATCGGATCGCCGTTTATCTGAAGTTTTATACAGTTTTCCGCCAGAGAAGTTTTAAATAACGGGCACAAATCAGTGGAAAAAAGCTTCCATTCCATGCTTCCGTCATCCCAATAAAACCATTCGCGCATCTGCGAACCGTTTGAAGCGTCCGCAAAATGCAATGTACCGTCTTCGGATGCATATCTTCCGTCTTTTATAGCATCGCGGCACAGAAGCTTTGCATGTGCCTCGGGCGAAGCGCTTCCCTCCCATGACGTTCCGTCATCAAAAACAATTTTCAAATAAGTTACTTTTTCAACATGTGCGGCACTCGGATATGTTGAAAGCGACGTTACGGTTTCGCTTTGCTCTGCCGCATTTCCTTCAACACTTAAATTTGTTATTCTTATATAAAACGAAGATGTTTTGCCCGTTCTGTCGTTAGCGGGCGCAAACGATCTGTCCAGCAGGCTGCCGCGGTAGTCCGCGCGGACTATCTTTTTTTCAGACGTGTTTACAAACCTGAAATGAATACTCGGTACTCCCTCATCGTCATGCGTAATAAAGCAGCTGTAGTTTATAGGGCATAAAGACGCCGCATTTACGGGAACTGCCGCACAAAAAATCATAAGAACCGAAAAAAAAGCAATAATTCTCTTTTTCATGGCTGTTCTCCTTTGTTATTTTAAAGTCATTTTATCATATTACGCTTAAAAAGTCAAGAAAAGCATATTATCATCAATCGGGATATTTTCACATAGAATATAACTGATCGGAGAGATTAATATGAAAAAAAACAGATACAGCGATTATCTTTGCGAGGTTGAAGCGTACCTTGAAATGCTTGCTCTTAAAAGAGCCGCAAAAAAAGCAGCTGACACCGGCTGCGAGCTTCACAAACGGTTTTCAAGCATCTTCAGAAAACGCGGAAAATGCCGCAGAAGATAAAAAATGCGGCTTCTTTCCGAAGCCGCACGTGACAATGCTTTAAAATTAAAAATCAAAACTTGATTTTTTGAGGAAACCGGGAAGGGTTAAATCCTCATCATTAAAGTTTGAGTTTTTATTTATCATGTTTGTATCAACATCAATATCCTTCTGCTTATTGCCGCTCGGGAAACCCGTTGCAATAACCGTTACGGAAATTTCATCTTCCATCTTGTTGTCAATAGCCGTACCGAATATGATGTTTGCATTCGCGTCCGCACAGTTTTGTATAAGAGTTGTTGCGGAGTTTATTTCAAACAGCGTCAGATCGGGGCCGCCCGTAATGTTTATAAGAACACCCGTAGCACCGTCTATAGATGTTTCAAGAAGCGGGCTTTCGATAGCTATTCTTGCAGCCTCTTCAGCTCTGTTGTCACCCTTCGCACGGCCTATGCCCATGTGAGCAAGACCGGCGTCTTTCATGATGGACGTAACGTCTGCAAAGTCAACGTTTATTGTGCCCGGTCTGTAAATCAGGTCGGACACACCCTGAACACCCTGGCGAAGACTTTCGTCCGCCATTTTAAATGCTTCTGTAAAGAGTGTTTTTGCACTGCTTATTGTAAGAAGTCTGTCATTGGGGATTACGATTATTGTATCAACACACTCCGTAAGCGCGGATATACCGGATTCCGCCTGTGTCATACGGCGTCTGCCCTCAAAAGCAAACGGCTTTGTTACTATACCTACTGTAAGTATTCCCATCTGTTTTGCAATATCAGCAACAACGGGAGCCGCGCCGGTACCTGTACCGCCGCCCATGCCTGCCGTTACGAAAACCATATTGGCATCCTTAACAGCTTTTTCTATTTCGCCGCGGCTTTCTTCCGCAGCTTTTCTTCCAACCTCGGGATTTGCTCCTGCGCCCATACCCCTTGTGATTTTTTCGCCTATCTGAATTTTTGTTTTTGCCTTGGAAAGCTCCAAAGCCTGCTTGTCCGTATTAACAACAACAAATTCAACGCCTTCTACCTGTGCGTCTACCATTCTGTTAACAGCATTTGAACCGCCGCCGCCTACACCGATGACCTTTATTACCTGAATATAATTTGCATATTCGTTTGCCACCTTTACTCCTCCTTCGTCATTTTCGATTACTTATTATAT
>USAP01000169.1 GCA_900552775.1 uncultured Eubacteriales bacterium
ATTTTCTGCATAAGTATATCCCGATAATTGTATTAAAATAGTTTGGCTTAAATTATAATATCATAAATCTTTGCGTTTTTCAATACATTTTATAAATAATTGTCAAATTGCCGATAAAAGAAAAAACCGCAGAACCGTTAACGGTCCTGCGGAAAAACATTATTGTACGGATTTTACAGCTCCAAAAGCTCTTTTGGCGAAGAGGTCAGTATTTCCGCGCCGTTTTCTGAGATATATGCCATATCTTCTATTCGGACGCCGCCGAAGCCTTCTATATATATTCCGGGCTCAATCGTTACAACATCGCCGTGTGAAAGTGTGAGGGGCGATTTGGGCGAGAGATTCGGCAGCTCGTGAATTTCAATTCCGACTCCGTGACCGAGCGAATGTGAAAAGTTTTTGCCGAAACCCGCGTTTTCTATTATGTCGCGTGCGGCTTTGTCGGCATCGCGTGCCGAAAGTCCCGCGCGGAGATTTTTCTCGGCGGCAAGCTGAGCTTTTAAAACGGTTTCGTATATTTCGCGGTGACGCGAAGACGCTTTGCCGATGACAACGGTTCTTGTTATGTCAGAACAGTATCCTTCGAAAACGCAGCCGTAATCCATCACAAGAAAATCACCCTCGCAAAGGGGCTTTCCCGACGCCTGATGATGCGGCAGTGCGCTCATGGCGCCCGACGCGCAAATTGTGTCAAACGAGGTTTTCGCAGCGCCGTTTTTACGCATAAAATACTCTATTTCCGCGGCAATCTCGTTTTCGGTCATGCCGCGCTTTATAAATCTCGCAATATGAGAAAAGGCAGCGTCCGCTATGGAAAGCGCAGCTTTTATTTTTTTAAGCTCGTCTTGGGTTTTTGCGCGGCGAAGGTTGTTTATATCGGCGGCACCCGGAATAAATTCGGTGTCGGGGTATGTTTTTTTCAGCCTGTTCCATGAAGAAACGGTGAGCTCGTCATCTTCAAAAATAACGCTGCGCGCATTTTTAAGAATCGGCATAGCGAGCGAATAATCCGTTTCCGCTCCATCGATAAGTTCAAAATTTTCGGCTTCTTTTTTTGCCTGAACGGTGTATCTTCCGTCGGTGATAAGCACGGCGCGGTCCGCGGTTATCAGAAGATAGCCGGCGGAACCCGAAAAACCGCTTAAATAATACCTGTTTTTAAACGATGTTATAAGCAAAGCGTCCGCCTTGAGGCGGCTTAATAAATTGCGTGCTTTTTGAAGTTTCACGATATGTCACCGTCCGTAAAGTATTTGAGAGCAAGAGCATAACTCTTTTTTCCGAAGCCCAAAACAGCGCCGCGGCAAACGGGGGTGAGCACCGATGTATGGCGGAATTCTTCGCGCGCGGCGATATTTGACATATGCACCTCTATTGCGGGCACCTCCGCGCCCTCTATGGCGTCGCGTATCGCATAGCTGTAATGCGTGAATGCTCCTGCGTTTATTATAATACCGTCATATTTTCCGCGGCAGTCCCACACGGCGTCTATGATTTCGCTTTCGGAGTTGCTTTGGAAAAACGATATCTCCGCACCGTCCGATTCGGCGATTTTTTTGAGATATGCGTTTATGTCATCAAGCGTTTCAAAGCCGTATACCTCGGGGCGGCGCTTCCCCGTCATATGGAGATTGGGACCGTTTATTACTTTGATTTTCATATCATTTCCCTCCGGTTATTTAAGGGCCATTGCCATAATGTCCGCAGAGCGCTTTAAAAATTCGCCGAGAGAATCCGCGTCGAGCGGAGCCTGCTGCAGGCGCGCGATATCGTAAATCTGTTTGCATACGGGAACGGCAATTTCTTTGTTGTTTTTGTTTTCTTCAAGCTTTTTGATAAGAGCGTTTGAAAGATTCAGCGTAAGCGTTATATCCGAGGGGAACATATCGGGAGACATGCCCATAGCGCCGTATACCCTTGCCATTTCCTGGAGTCTTCTGCCTTCTTCGCCTACAAGGAGAACAGCGGGAATGTCTTCCGATTTAAGGGCTGCGGTTTCTATTTTGAGTTTTTCGTCTCCTATTGCTTCTTTGAAAAGCTCTGCAAGCTCGTCTGCCTTGGCGTCGCCGTCTTTTAACGTGTCGGCAAGAGACGAATCTATCCTCTTGAATTTAACGCCTTCGTTTTTGGCTTCCATAAACGAAATAAAGGGATTGTCTATCATCATCGGAAGCAAAACGGTTTCAATATTCTGCTTTTTGAAGATATCTATATACTGTGCCTGCTGAAGCTTGTCCGTTGCGTAATACACGGTATTTTCGTGGCCGTGCTCTTTTGCTTTTTCAAGATAGTCCTGCAATGTTTCGTGCTCTCCGTCACAGGTTGTGTAGAGAATTATGTTTTTAACTTTGTCGTAGAACTTTTCGTCTTTTAAGCAGCCGTATTTTACAAACGGAGCAATGTCGTCCCAATAGGAATTATAGTTTTCGCGCTCCGAGGTGAAGAGAGAATTTAATTTATCCGCAACCTTCTTTGTTATATGAGCAGAGACCTTTGCGGCATAGCCGTCATTCTGCAAAAAGCTTCTCGATACGTTTAAAGGCAAATCGGGACAGTCTATAACGCCTTTGAGAAGAAGCAGAAATTCGGGAATAATTTCTTTTACGTTATCCGCAACAAAAACCTGATTGTTGAAAAGCTTTATCTGACCCTCCGTAGGCTCAAATTCGTGCCTGAGCTTCGGAAAATAAAGTATGCCCTTGAGGTTAAAAGGATATTCAACGTTTAAGTGAATGTAGAAAAGCGGATCATTAAAATCCATAAACACTTTTTTGTAAAACGCCTTGTACTCATCATCCGTACAATCGGAAGGCTTTTTAAGCCAGAGGGGATTTGTGTCGTTTATCGGCTCGCCCTTCTCTTCGCCCTTTTCGTAAAAATAAATCGGAACGGGGAAGAACGCGCAGTATTTTTTGAGTACGTCCGAAAGCGTATTTTTTTCGAGAAACTCAGCGCTGTCTTCGGCAATGTGCATAGTTACCTCCGTGCCGTGCGTTTCCCTGCCGCCTTCGCCTATCTCATATTCGGTGTCGCCGTCACAGGTCCAGAAAACGGGCTTTGCGCCCTTTTCAAATGAAAGCGTGTTGATGTCAACGCGTTCCGACACCATGAAAACCGAATAGAAGCCCAAGCCGAAATGACCTATAATGCGGCTGCTCTCGCTGTCGTCCTCTTTATATTTTCTGATAAATTCCTCGGCGCCCGAAAAAGCGACGTTTGAAATATAGTTTTTAACCTCTTCCTCCGTCATGCCTATGCCGTTGTCGGTTACCGTTACGGTCTTGTTTTCCTTGTCCAAAACCACAGAAATTTCATAGTCGCCGTCAGCCTCGGCTTTGCCCATTGCGGTAAGCTTTTTGAGCTTTGTCACGGCGTCGCAGCCGTTTGAAACCACCTCGCGCAAAAATATATCCTTGTCCGAATAAAGCCATTTTTTAATAATCGGAAAAATATTTTGTGTGTCTACCGAAATTGTACCCTTTTCCATGATTTATGCATCTCCTTTTATTTTTAGAGTATTTTAACACATTAACGGAAAAAAGTCAATGTTTCGCAAATGAAAAAAGCATAACAAGTATTCGGAATTTTCGGAAACTGTTGCAATTTTGAATAAAATCTGATATTATGAAGCAAACGGCAGCAATGTATATGCATTTTACGCATACGGGGCGCCCCGGCTTGCCTTGCCCTAAGGGAAGCTCTGACGGCTTTTTTGAAAAAACGTTCCGATTTGC
>USAP01000170.1 GCA_900552775.1 uncultured Eubacteriales bacterium
CACGAAATATGTGAAGAAGCGGAAATCAGAATTAAATATGACGGCTATATAAGAAGGCAGAAAACAATAGTCGAGCAGTTCCGCAAGCTTGAAAATAAAAAAATTCCTTCTGATTTTGATTTTTCGGAGATTAAAGGATTGAGAATAGAAGCAAGGCAGAAGCTTTGTGCGGCTAAACCCGAAAATATAGGTAAAGCTTCGCGAATTTCAGGTGTTTCTCCGGCTGATATATCTGTTTTGCTTGTCGCATTGGAAGGAAAAAAACATGAATAGTATTTTAAATGAGTGCTTTAAACTTTTTGATTTGCCTCTGAATGAAGATATTGAAAGTAAATTTAAAAAATATGCCGAAATGCTTGTTGAAACAAATAAAAAATTTAATCTCACTGCGATAACTGAGCCTGACGATATTTATATAAAGCATTTTGCCGACTCAATTTCCTGCCAGGAGTTTATAAATCCCGGAAGCAGAGTGATTGATGTCGGAACAGGTGCCGGTTTTCCCGGATTGCCGCTTAAAATAGCGAGAGATGATATTTCACTTACGCTTATGGATTCTCTTGCAAAACGCGTGGGTTTTCTATCGGATGTCGTTTCCGAACTTAAACTTAAAAATACGGACGTGTTTCATATGAGAGCAGAGGATGCGGGAATAGATGAAAGATTTCGCGAAAAATATGACGTTTGCGTGTCGCGAGCCGTTGCTAATCTGCCGGTTTTATGCGAATACTGTCTTCCTTTTGTGAAAGTCGGCGGTCTGTTTTTGGCACTTAAAGGAAAAGAAGCTCGCAATGAGGTTCAATGTGCCGAAAAAGCCATGCTTATTTTGGGCGGAGAAACAGAAAAAGTTCATGACTTTTTTTGGAAAAATATGGAACATAGTGTCGTGATTATACGTAAAATTTGTAAAACGCCGAAGAATTATCCGAGAAAAGCAGGAAAGCCATCTAAACAGCCGATTATTTGACGATATTTTTTTCTTTACGTTTGGCATATTTTGTGGTATTATAGAAATACAACAAAATATGAGGGGGTCCGGTATTATGGCAATTACGTATGATAATGCCCCGGTAGTCAGAATGATTCCCGTAGGCGCAATTAAACCAAACCCTTACCAAACGAGAAAATTTATGGACGTTACATCCGTTTCGGATCTTGCGGATTCCATAAAAGAATTTGGGCTTATTGAGCCGCTTATACTCAGAAGACTTAAAGCAGGTGTTTATGAACTTGCTGTGGGTGAGAGACGTTTGCGTGCGGCGGAAATGGCAGGTCTTTCCGAAGTGCCTTGTATTGTACTTGATATTTCGGAAACCGATTCCGCGGTTATAACAGTTGCCGAAAATATTCAGAGAAAGTCAATAGATTTTTTTGAAGAGGCAGACGCTTATAAAACACTTTCCAAAGAGCATGGTTTGTCTGTAGAAAATATTTCGGCGCTTACCGGAGTGAGACCGAGTGTTATTACAATTAAACTTAAACTTGCCGATTTTTCTTCGACCGTAAAAAATATTATTCGCGAAAATAAACTTTCTGAGCAGCATGCAAAGGCACTCATTAATCTTAAAGACGATGATATGAGACTTCAGCTGCTTAAGAAAATAATTGAAAAAGAATATGACGCAAAAGAAACAGAAAAATACATTTCCGATGAACTTAAACATGTTGTGAAGAAAAAACGTGTTGTCAGAAAGAGACCGAAAGGCGGAGCTTCCGATTACATAATTGTTTTAAACACCTTGAATAAGGCACTTGACCTTGTTAAGAATGCCGGGGTAACCGCAAAGACTGTTTCGAAAGAACATGATAAATACTATGAGTATGTAATTAGAATTAACAAATAAGTCGGAAATGTTTCACGTGAAACAAAAAAGTTTTGATTTTTTTCAAAAAAGTGTTTCACGTGAAACATTTTTGTGGTACAATAGATATTGTAAAATACAAAGGAGGTCTAAAGGTGTCAAAAATAATTGCAATAGCAAATCAAAAAGGCGGGGTCGGAAAAACAACAACAGCAGTAAATCTTTCAGCATGCCTTGCGAAAATGGGCAAGAAAGTTCTTCTTATAGATATAGATCCTCAGGGGAATGCGACAAGCGGCTTGGGTGTCAACACAAAAAAACTTGAAACATCGATTTATGATGCACTTATAAACGGAACGGGAATGAAGGATATAATAACAAAAACGGATTATAAAAATCTGTATATCTGTCCGTCCGACAGTGCGCTTTCCGGAGCTGAGGTAGAACTTGTAAATGTTATGGGAAGAGAATATCAGCTCAAAACAGCTGTTTCGGATATAAAAAACGACTACGATTTCGTTATAATGGATTGTCCGCCGTCGCTCGGAATGATAACACTTAATGCTTTTACCGCGTGTGATTCCGTGCTTGTTCCGATTCAATGCGAGTATTACGCACTTGAAGGACTTAGCAGCCTGACCGGAACGATAAAACGCGTAAAAAAGGTATTGAATAAAAGCATAGATATCGAAGGAGTATTACTGACAATGTTTGACGCAAGAACTAATCTTGCACTGCAGGTTGTGGACGAGGTAAAAAAATTCTTTCCGGAAAAAGTATATAAAACAATTATTCCGAGAAATGTGAGATTAAGCGAAGCTCCGGGATTCGGAGAACCCGTTATTGTGTATGACCCTGCGTCAAGAGGTGCGGAAAGCTATCTTGATCTTGCGGAGGAAGTTATTGAAAGGAGCGGCGGAAATGGCAATTAAAAGAGGTCTTGGCAGAGGACTTGATGCATTGTATGACAATACCGAAGCAGCAGAGGCAGAGCAGAAAGATTTAATTGAGTTAAGAATAACTATGATAGAGCCAAACCACGATCAGCCGAGAAAGGATTTTGATGAAGACGCACTTATAACATTAAGTAATTCAATAGCTGAACACGGTATCATTCAGCCTATTATCGTATCGCCGTCGGAAAACGGATTTTACAAAATAATTGCCGGAGAAAGAAGATGGCGTGCGGCAAAGATGGCGGGACTGCGCGAAATACCGGCAATAGTGAGAACATATGAAAAACAGAAGGCCGCAGAGGTGGCTATGCTTGAAAATTTGCAGCGTGAAGACTTAAATCCGATTGAAGAAGCAGAAGGATATAAAAATCTGATGGAAAACTTCGGGTTAACACAAGAGAGCCTGTCGCGTTCACTCGGAAAAAGCCGCTCTGCAATAGCAAACTCGGTAAGAATATTATCGCTTCCGCAAAACATAATAGACATGGTTCGAAATGGGTTAATTTCGGAAGGACATGCGAGAACATTGTTATCCATCGAAGATGATGCGGAAAAACAAAGGCTTGCCGAGGAAATAATAAATGGAAAACTTTCTGTCAGAGATACAGAAAAGATTGCCGGGGAAAAGAAAACGGCAAAAAAAATAGCAGAAAAAAAAGAAATATCACCCGAGATTAAAGAAATGGAAAAAAGACTTTCGGATAATTTCGGGTCAAAAGTTAAAATAATAACAGGAAGAAAAAAGGGAAAAATAGAAATAGAATATTACGGAAACGATGATTTTACCAGAATCATGGAAAAACTGGGTCTGAAACACAACTGAAAAAGCACACCGTAAAGATGACTTTTGAAGAATTGAATATAAAATCACATCAAAAGATAAAAAGCGTTTAAAACTAAGGTTTAAGCGTGAGAAAGGGGAGTGAGAAAAATGAAGAAAAAATCAAAGTTTATTTGGGTGTACAGT
>USAP01000171.1 GCA_900552775.1 uncultured Eubacteriales bacterium
CATGGGGACAACACGAGACTTGCGTCCCTTCCCAAAGAGCTTTATCGTGTAAGGCTCACTATCGATGCGAACTTTTGATGATTGATCCGAAAGTTGTTGAACTTTCGGTATATAACGGTATACCACATTTGTTAATTCCTGTTGTAACCGATCCGAGGAAAGCGGCGGGCGCTCTTAATTGGGCGGTTACAGAGATGGTTAACAGATACAAAATGTTTGCCGAATGTAACGTCCGTGACATGCACGGCTATAATGAATATGCAGAGACCGAGGGGCTTAAAAAGCTTGAAAGCATTATAATTATTATTGATGAGCTTTCTGATCTTATGATGGTAGCACCGCATGATGTTGAAGATGCAATATGCCGTCTCGCACAAATGGCACGTGCTGCCGGAATGCATCTTGTTATAGCTACACAGCGACCCTCCGTAGACGTTATCACAGGACTTATTAAGGCAAATGTTCCCTCCAGAATTGCTTTTACGGTTTCAAACCAGATTGATTCAAGAACTATTCTTGATATGACCGGGGCAGAGAAGCTTTTAGGCAAAGGCGACATGTTGTTTCTGCCTGTTGGTGCTTCGAAACCTACGAGAATACAAGGCGCTTTTATTTCAGATAAGGAAGTAGAGCATATTGTTGAATTCATTAAGGGCGATTATGAACCCCATTACGACGAAGATATTCTTGACAAAATCGAAAACGCCGACCGTGCTGACGCCGACGAGGAGGACAGCGGTGACGCGGACGAATATTTGACTCAGGCTATTGAAATTGTGGTTGAATGCGGACAGGCTTCGGTTTCGCTTATACAAAGAAAGCTGAAAGTCGGCTATGCAAGGGCAGGCCGTATAATCGATCAAATGGAAATGCGAGGGATAATCGGACCTCATGAGGGAAGCAAACCGCGCAATGTTCTTATAACAAAAGCGCAGTGGCACGAAATGATGATGAATACGGAGACGGAGGAATAATGCTCGGAACTGATTTGGGCTTTCAGCCCATTACCATAGAAGAAATGGAAAAACTCGGATGGGATTATTATGACTTTCTGCTTGTATCGGCTGACGGTTATGTTGACCACCCTTCTTTCGGTCATGCTGTTATTGCGCGTGTGTTGGCTGAAAACGGATACAGAATAATGATATTGCCGCAGCCGGATTGGCACAGTAAAAAAGATTTTGAAAAATTTGGCAGACCGCGTCTCGGTGTTATGATTGCCGGGGGAAACATAGATTCAATGGTAAATCACTATACGACGGCAAAAAAGCCGAGAAGCGAAGACTATTACTCTCCGGGCGGCAAAGCGGGAATGAGACCCGACAGGGCTACTATTGTTTATTGCAACAGAGTGCGTGAAGTTTTCTCGGATATTCCCCTTATAATCGGCGGAATAGAAGCAAGTCTCAGACGTTTTGCTCATTATGATTACTGGGACAACAAAGTCAGAAGAAGTATACTGTTTGACAGCAAAGCTGATATTATATCCTTCGGCATGGGCGAAAAATCCATTGTAGAAATTGCGGACGCGCTAAATGCAGGAATCCATGTTAAAGATATAACATGGATTGCCGGAACTGCATATAAATCCGATGATAAACCCGAAGATGCGGTTGAAATACCGTCTTTTGAAGAAATAAGCAATGACAAAAGAAGTTATGCAAAAGCAACCGGGGTAATTTTTTCCGAGCAGGACCCCATAAGAGGCAATGTAATTGCTCAGGCACACGGAAATAAATATTTGGTTCAGAATAAACCTTCCATGCCCCTTACAAGAGATGAGCTTGACCATGTGTATGAGATGCCATTTACCAAACAATATCATCCCATGTATGAAAAAGACGGAGGTATACCCGCTTTAAAAGAGGTTAAATTCAGTATAACATCATCGCGCGGATGCTTCGGCAACTGCAATTTCTGTGCGATTTCGCTGCATCAGGGAAGAATAGTTCAGAGCAGAAGTCATGAATCCATATTACGAGAAGCGGAGGAAATGACACATTATCCTGATTTTAAGGGATATATTCATGATGTGGGCGGTCCGACGGCAAATTTCAGATTTCCGGCTTGCGATAAACAGCTTAAAACAGGTACATGCAAAAACAGGCAATGCCTTTTTCCGACACCGTGCAAAAATATGAAAATCAGTCATAAAGACTATGATCTGCTGCTTGAAAAAGTTCGTGCCATAAAGGGGATAAAGCAGGTTTTTGTCCGCTCCGGAATACGTTATGACTATCTTTTGGCGGACAAAGACAGAACTTTTTTTAAAAATCTTTGCAGATTTCATGTAAGCGGTCAGCTTAAAGTGGCTCCGGAGCATGTGTCGGAAAATGTATTGAGACATATGGGAAAGCCGTCCGCTTCGGTTTATAATAAATTTTCCGATGAATTTTATAAAGTTACAAAGGAAGTGGGGAAGGAGCAGTATTTGGTTCCTTATCTTATGTCAAGCCACCCGGGAAGCACATTGAATGACGCTGTGGAACTCGCACTTTACTTAAAGAGACATCATATGAGACCACAGCAGGTTCAGGATTTTTATCCTACTCCCGGAACAGTTTCAACAGCTATGTTTTACACGGGTATTGACCCCATTTCGGGCAAAGAAGTTTATGTTGCCAAAATGCCCGAAGATAAGGCTATGCAACGCGCTTTGCTGCAATTTTCGATTCCGCAAAACTACGGGCTTGTATATAAGGCCCTTGTAAAAGCGGGACGTGAAGATCTTATAGGCTTTAGCAATGATTGTTTAATAAAACCAAGGAGGAATGAGAATGTCAGCAAAAATACTGGATGGAAAAAAGACAGCAAAAAGAATAAAGGAGGAGCTTCGCGCGGAAGTGGAAAAAATTTCGGCGCGAACGGGAAAAGCTCCGGCTCTCGCCGTGCTGATAGTGGAAGGTGACAGCGCCTCCAGAACATATGTAAACGGAAAGAAACGGGACTGTGAAGAAGTAGGCATTTTAGCTGAGGAATTTGAATTTCCTTCCGATGCATCTGAAAATTATCTTCTTAAATGTATTGAAAATCTTAACAAAAGAGATGATATTGACGGTATTCTGTGCCAGCTTCCCCTGCCGTCTCATATGGACGAAAAGAAAATTTTGCTTTCAATAGATCCTAAAAAAGATGTTGACGCATTTCACCCCGTTAATGCAGGGAAAATAATGATAGGTGACTATGATTTTCTGCCTTGCACACCTGCCGGCGTTATGGAACTTATTCATGAAAGCGGTATTGACGTTGAAGGGAAAGACTGTGTTGTAATAGGAAGATCAAATATTGTCGGTAAACCGCAGGCAATGCTCCTTCTGCATGAAAATGCAACGGTTACAATATGTCATTCAAAAACAAAAAATCTTGAAGAGAAAACAAAGCGTGCCGAAATACTTGTTGCGGCAATAGGAAAAGCAAAGTTTATAACTGCCGATATGGTAGCGGAGGGTGCCGTTGTAATAGATGTAGGAATGAACAGAGACGAAAACGGAAAACTTTGCGGTGACGTGGATTTTGAAAATGTCAGAGAAAAAGTTTATGCTATTACACCGGTTCCGGGCGGCGTCGGTCCGATGACGCGTGCCATGCTTATGAAAAACACCGTTACAGCCTTTATGCGGTAGCCTTTTACGTTCTCTATGGTCACCACCTTCGGTCTTGTCTTCGCTATAAACTCGGCTGTCGACAACGCT
>USAP01000172.1 GCA_900552775.1 uncultured Eubacteriales bacterium
GTAAAATTAAATTGGTAATATGTATACGGAGGCGGTTTAATGCGTTCTTTTTCAAATAAATTAACTCTTTTCGTGTCGGTAATACTTGCCGTTGTTCTGGGGACGGGTGTTGCAGTGATTTCGGCAATAATGCTTCGTGCCGGAGATGTGGATTTGGAGTCGGCGTCACTTGACAGAACAACATTTATTTATGCCGTAGATCCCGATACCGGAGATAAGGTTGAATATGATCGCTTATATGATGACGAGAACAGGGTCTGGGTTTCATATGACCAGATACCTAAAAACATGATAAACGCTTTTGTTGCTATTGAAGACGAAAGGTTTTATAAACATCACGGATTTGACATTAAAAGGCTTATTGGTGCGGCAACAACCTTTATGGCAAAAGGAAATTCTTCTTACGGTGCAAGTACAATCACTCAGCAGCTTGTAAAGAATATTTCCGGTGATAACGATGTTAAAGTAACAAGAAAAATCCGTGAAATATACAGAGCTGTAAGACTTGAACAGAAATATTCAAAAGAGCAGATTCTGGAATATTATCTCAATACAATATTTTTGAGCCGTCAGTGTAACGGAGTTCAGGCGGCGGCAAAAAGATATTTTGACAAAGATGTTTCGGAACTTACTCTTGCGGAAACAGCGTCAATTGCCGGAATTACACAGTATCCAAGCAAGTTTGACCCGATTTCGCATCCTGAAAACAACAAAGAAAAACAGCTTCTGGTTCTCTCAAAAATGCTTGAGCTTAAGTATATTAATCAGGAAGAATATGATGAGGCTGTAAATGAGAAACTTGTTTTTTGCGAGGATGACAGCTATTCGAATCTTGCAAAAACACAAATGCAGTTTTCGGATGCGGTTATAAACGAGGTTTCCTCCGATTTGCAGGAGAAACTCGGAATGACCGAGCAGGAAGCTTTGAAAATGATTTACACGAGCGGACTTACAATTAATGCAAGTGTAAATCCCAAAATACAGAGCGCGATTGAAGAAGTATATGCCGATGACAGCAATTTCCCGGGCGGAAGCGAGATTATGCAGTCAGCAATGGTTGTCATAGATCCGAAAACGGGATATATAGTAGGTATGAGCGGCGGCAGGGATAAGTCCGGAGGAAGAATGGGTTTAAACCGTGCGATGCAGACGTTAAGACAGCCGGGTTCTTCAATAAAACCCCTTTCGGTTTATACACCTGCTGTTGAGTACGGTATTGTAAAACCGTCTGACAGAGTTGTGGACGAGCCGCTTAAAATCGGCTCATGGCAGCCTAAAAACTCAAATAATAGATTTGTGGGAACGACCACAATTGCAGATGCAGTAACATGGTCAAGAAATATACCGGCGATAAAAACTCTTCAAAGTCTGACGGTTGAAAAATCATATGATTTTCTTGTAAACCGTTTTCATATTACAAGTCTTGTTGAAAAACGTGAATCCGATGGAAAGACATTTTCGGATAAAGATTTTGCTCCGCTTGCCCTCGGCGGTTTGACGGATGGGGTGTCCGTTGTTGAAATGGCAAGTGCCTACAGTGCTATTGCGGACGGCGGAGTTTACAGAAAACCCACAACTTACATAGACGTTGTGGACAGTACAGGTAAAGTTTTACTTGAAGGGAAAGACAAAGAACAAAGAATTATGATGCCCGATACGGCATATACAATGACATCAATGCTGCAAAATGTTGTAACTCGCGGTACAGGTACCGGAGCGGCGCTTTCAAAAATGCCCGTTGCCGGTAAAACGGGTACCACAGATGATGATAAAGACAGATGGTTTGTTGGATTTACTCCGTATTATACAGCCGCTGTCTGGTCAGGATATGATACACCCAAGCCGCTTTCGGGAATTTCTTATAACCCTTCCGCGGCTGTGTGGAAAAAAGTCATGTCAAAAATACATGAAAATTTAGAAAGCAAAAATTTTGAAAAGCCTGATGAGGATGAAAATGTGGTAAAGATCTGCAAGGTTTCTCATAAGCGTGCTACGGATTTATGCGCACTGGATATTCGCGGCTCTCAGATTGAGTATGAAGAATTTGAAAATTCCGAGCCGCCCGAAGAAAAATGTACTGAGCATAAAGAGTATTTTCTCTGCTATGAATCGGAACTTCGGGCAAAGTCAGGATGTAAAAAACGCAGAGTGTCCGCACTTGGTGTTGCAGATGAAAATCACACTGAAAGCGATGGTTATATTACAAACAAATATTGTACAATTTTCCATGGCACAAAGAAAACTAAAGAAAACGAAGAATATAAGACCGCTTATAAAGTATGTACTGAATCGGGGCTTCTTGCTACAGAGAATTGTCCGAGCACAAGAACAGTAACAAAATCGGGCAGTAAACCAAGTGAGAAATGTGATATTCATCGGTCCGCATCTTCCACATCGTCACCTGCATCAACAAGCACTCCGCACAGTTCGGCGACAAAAACGGCTGCACCGAGAGCAACATCCCCAATAGGAGAACTTGTTCCCGATGATGAATAATGCTTTTTCGCTCTGCATATAATTTACGGATTATATGTGGGGAGGACAAACATTCGTGAAAAGATTTTTTGTGTTTTTTATAAGTATCGTGACAGCTGTTATTTTGCTTCCTTCGGTTATAGTTATGATTTTTTCTCCGTTTTCCGATATAGCGAAAGAGAGTGACACGGAATATAAAACTATTCGTGTACTTGATAAAGGAGAAGTAAAAACAGAAAAGCTTGAAGACTATCTTTACGGTGTTCTTGCCGGTGAGATGCCTGCAAGCTTTCATGAAGAAGCGCTTAAAGCGCAGGCGGTTGCGGCAAGGACTTATATAATTAATAAATGTATGGGCAAAAATAAAGATCACCCTGAGGCGGATGTATGTACAGACAGTACGCACTGCAAAGCACACTTGTCCGATGATGAGATTGCCGCGGAGCTTGGTGAGGATTGGATTAAACAATACAGCGGTAAATTGAAAAAAGCCGTAAAAGATACATCCGGAGAGATAATAGAATATAACGGGGAACCTATTGAGGCAGTTTTTCATTCCTGCGGCAGCGGAGTTACGGAAAATGCATCCGATGTATGGGGCGGCGATGTTCCTTATTTAAAATCCGTATCAAGCCCAGGTGATGTGTTTTCCCCGAAGTTCAGCCAAGATGTGTCTGTTTCGTTTGATGTTTTTTGTTCGGCTGTAAATTCGAGCAGTGGTATAAATGCGGCGCCGTATGTAGGAGATGTTACAAAAAACGAAAGCGGAAGCGTGAAAACAGCAAATTTGGGCGGAGCTGTGTTCAGCGGAACGGAAGTAAGAAAAATGTTTTCTCTCCCGTCAGCAAATTTTACGGTTGAAGCTTTTGATAATTATTTTGTTTTTCACTGCAAAGGCAGCGGCCACGGTGTTGGTATGAGCCAGTACGGAGCTGAATATTTTGCGGAAAACGGCATGAATTATAAAGATATTTTAAAGACATATTATAAAGATGTTGAAATTGTAAAACAATAAGGAATGACAATATGATAAATACAAAAGTTATTAAGGTAAATCCAAATGATTTTGAGTTAAGCTGTATTGAAGAGGCTGCAAATGCAATTAAAAACGGCGGTT
>USAP01000173.1 GCA_900552775.1 uncultured Eubacteriales bacterium
CATTCACCTGATTAGAATAGGTCTTGCAAGAAGCCTTCTCCAAGGTGTAGTACTTGCTCTTGATCACCTTGGTAGCGTACTTGATGGCGTCGTCGTACTTATGCATATATAATGATACCAGCGGAGGTGATAATTCCTTTGAAGCCTGTTGTATATGTGGACGTACTGTTTTTGGTTAATTTTTTGGTTAATTTTTCACTTTTGTATCTGACGGGAAAAATACTTAGGCTTAAAATAAAATATTTAAGGGTTTTCGGCGCGGCAGGAGCCGGAGCTCTTTATGCGGTGCTGATGTTTTTGCCGGAGCTTTCTTTTATATACAGTACTGCGGCAAAAATTTTTTCGTGTTTCGGAATTGTTGCCGCGGCGTATAATATCCGCCGTCCCTTGTTGTATTTTAAAACTTTGGGTGTATTTATAGCGCTTACGCTGTGCTTCGGCGGCGGACTGTTTGCTCTTTTTTGCTTTACCGGAATAGGAGCGGCACTTGGCGCCGTGGTAAAAAACGGAGTTTTATATTTAAAACTTCCGTGGCAGGTTCTTTTTTTGGCGGCGGTGCTTTTGATTCTGTGCGTATTTGCGGCGCTGCGCAGCGGTGTAAACGGCAGAAGAAATAATTTTGCAACAATACATATATATTACATGGGGAAAAAAGGCGAAGTAACGGCGCTGCTTGATACAGGCAATACACTGTCGGATCCGCTTTCGAATTGTCCCGTTATTGTATGCGAATACAAAACGCTTAAAAATATTTTGCCGTATGAAATCAATACTCTTTTTGAAAACGGAGATGAAAACAATTTTGCGAAAATCGAAAAAGCTTTTATGAGTGTTGGCACAAAGCTTCAAATTCGTTTGATTCCGTTTTCAAGTATAGGACGTGAAAACGGGCTGCTAATAGGGTTTAAACCGGATTCGGTTTCTGTTTTTGTAAATGAAAAGGAAATGTTTTCCGGTGAGGTTACGGTTGGAATTTGTAACAATGCGCTTTCGGATGACAAAAGCTTTCAGGCGCTTATAAATCCGGGTGTTTTATCATGAAAGGAAGAAAAAATGAACTTTATAATTAAGCTTAGAATGAAAATATATTTGTTTTTTTTAAGGCACACAAGTTTTTTAAAACCCGTGCACTACATAGGGGGGAGCGAAACTCTGCCTCCGCCGCTTTCAAAAGAAGAGGAAAGCAGGCTTTTGCTAAAGCTTGCAAGCGACGGAGCTGCGGTGAGGAAAACCCTGATAGAACACAATCTGAGACTTGTTGTGTATATAGCAAAAAAATTTGAAAATACGGGTGTGTGTATAGAGGATTTGATATCTATAGGCAGTATAGGTCTTATAAAAGCGATAAATACATTTAATCCGGAAAAAAATATAAAGCTCGCCACATATGCGTCAAGATGTATTGAAAACGAGATTCTTATGTTTTTGAGAAAAAATATTTCGGTAAAAAGCGAAGTGTCAATCGATGAGCCGTTAAATGTGGATTGGGACGGAAATGAGCTTTTGCTGTCTGATGTTTTGGGAACAGACGACGATATAGTAAACAGAGGTCTTGAAGATAAAGCGGAGAAACAAATTCTATTGGAGGCCATGCAAAAACTTTCGAAAAGAGAAAAACAGATAATTATAATGCGATTCGGTTTGTTCGGAAAAAATGAGAAAACGCAGCGTGAGGTTGCCGAGCTTTTGGGAATAAGTCAATCGTATATTTCGCGTCTTGAAAAAAGAATAGTTGCAAAGCTGAAAAAAGAAGTTGCAAAAATAAGCTGAATGTATTTACAAATCTTCGTTTATTTGATAAAATAATAATATAAGCGGAGGTGGATTTCTTGAATAAAAAAACGCCGCAGCAATGCGAATTTTGTTCTTACTATGAGTTTAATGATGAAAGCGGTCTTTACGAGTGTCAGATAAATCTTGATGAGGATGAGATGTACAGGCTGGCTCTCGGAGGAGGGGGAGGCTGTTCGTATTTTTATTTAAACGATGATTATAAAATTGTAAGAAAACAAAACTGAAAAGAGTAATTAAAAAGCTGCGGCTAATTGCCGCAGCTTTTTAATTACGGTAAACGCTTTTTTGTAAGATCAACATATTCATCCGCGTTAAGCTTTGTTTTTGCCTGCTCCTCAGGCGAGAGCATGCGTTTAATTTTTGCCGGAGAACCGAGAACCATTGCACCGTCCGGAATTTCGGTTCCGCAGGTAACGAGCGCACCGGCGCCTATGATGCAGTTTCTGCCTATTTTTGCTCCGTTTAATATTATTGCGCCCATTCCGACGATAGTATTGTCTCCCACAGAGCAACCATGCAATATCGCTCCGTGACCGCATGTTACCGAATTGCCGAGCCGCAGAGGAAAGTCATGGTCAACATGAAGCACACAGTTTTCCTGAATATTTGTTTCCGAGCCTATTTCTATTTCAGCCATATCGCCGCGTATAACCGCACCGTGCCAGACAGAGCAGTATTCGCCCATAGAGACGCTGCCCTCAATTACGGCATTTTCCGCTATGAAACAATTTTTAAACATCAAACGGACTCTCCCTTCTTGATTTCAACATGTCTTTTTATTTTCTGAGTGGTTGTCTTTGCAAATTCTTCGTGTCGTATAATTGTGCGGCCTATGCGTTTGTAATTCTGCATCTTGTGATTTACCGCCATAACTTCATTTTCTATAAGCGCCTGTAAATCATCGGGCGAAGGTATTCTTCCGAAATGTTTTTCTGCTTCCTGCATATTTGGAAGTACCTGAACCGCAACATCCGTATCGCCGTCCGAAGTGTCTGTTCCGTAGACCATACATTCCTGAATATAGGGGCTTCTGAGCAGATATGTTTCAAGTTCTTCCGGGAAAATATTTTTGCCGTTTTTGGTTACGATAACATTTTTCTTTCTTCCTGTTATGTGCAGATATCCGTCGGAATCAATGAAACCGAGATCTCCTGTCAAGAAAGTTCCGTCAGGCAAGAGCACCTTGTCTGTTTCTTCTTTATTTTTGTAGTATCCGAGCATAACATTGTTGCCCTTTACGGCTATTTCACCGATTCCGTCATCGGAGGGATTGTTTATCCAAACTTCTACATTCGGCATGGGAAGACCTGCAGCGTCATCTTTATACTCTTCAAATCTGTTTACCGTGCAGATAGGAGAGCATTCCGTAAGGCCGTATCCCTGGATAAGATTTATGCCGAAAGCGCGCATGCCGCGGGCAATTTCGGGGTCTATGCCGGCAGCACCCGAGATTATTCTCGTCAGTTTTCCGCCGAGTGTTTTATGTATATCGGCAAAAAGTTTTTTTCTGAGATCTATGTGAAACTTAAGGAGAAAATTACTTATTTTCAAAGCTGTTTTAAGGTCTTTTTCTTTTCCGTTTTTCCTTGCCTGCTGCCAGATTTTTTTATATACATTTTCGACCAGAAGAGGAACACAGAGCATAATTGTTGCCTGAGCCTCCGCGAGGTTTTTTGTAATATGGCGCAAACCTTCGCAATATGCTATAGTGCAGCCCTGGTATACGGGAGTGAGAAATCCGCATGTACATTCGTATGTGTGATGAAGCGGAAGAACCGAAAGCAGCGTATCGTT
>USAP01000174.1 GCA_900552775.1 uncultured Eubacteriales bacterium
CGATCCTCATGGTAAGAGGTACCGTTGCGCAGCAGCCAATCCTTGGCAAGTTGGTGGTGGGCTACACTGCAGCATTATGTTTATCACCTTCAATTAATAAGGTCTGCCGATTTTTTCGGCAGACCTTATTAATTTACGATACAGATTCATCCTGCGTTTTTGTTCTTTTCTTTTTAACCGGCGGTTTTACAAGTTTTTCCCTATCCGGATTATGTGTTACAATCGGTTTTGCTTTCTTTTCTATAACATCTTTTGTGATTGTAACCGTCTCAACGGTTTCATCAGACGGAATTTCAAACATTGTCTCCGAAAGTGCCTCTTCCAAAATAGCACGAAGACCTCTTGCACCCGTTTTCCTTGCATTTGCTTTTTCGGCAATTGCTGTTATGGCGTCATCATCAACTTCAAGTTTTACATTGTCATATGCAAAAAGCTCTTTATACTGTTTTATAAGCGCATTTTTAGGCTCAGTTAAAATAGCTTTAAGAGCATTGACATCAAGTGCATCAAGCGTTACCGTTACGGGAAGTCTTCCGACAAATTCGGGGATAAGACCATATTTAAGCAAATCCTCAGGCTCAATCGCACGAAGAATTTCGCCTGCATCTTTGTTTCTTGCTCCCATAACATCGGCACCGAAACCAAGCTGTTTTTTTCCTATTCTGTTCATAATAACTTTGTCAAGACCGTCAAAAGCTCCGCCCGCTATAAATAGTATATTTGATGTATCTATCTGAATAAATTCCTGATGCGGATGCTTTCTTCCGCCCTGCGGAGGAACAGATGCCACCGTACCTTCAAGAATTTTCAGCAGTGCCTGCTGAACTCCCTCTCCGCTTACATCACGTGTAATAGATGGGTTTTCGCTTTTTTTGGAAATTTTATCAATTTCGTCGATATATATAATTCCGCGCGAAGCGCGTTCAACATCAAAATCCGCAGCCTGAATAAGACGCAGCAAAATATTCTCAACATCTTCACCGACATAGCCTGCCTCTGTAAGCGTTGTAGCATCGGCAATGGCAAACGGAACATCCAATATTTTCGCAAGTGTCTGAGCAAGCAAAGTTTTTCCGCATCCTGTAGGTCCCAAAAGAAGAATATTACTCTTTTGAAGTTCAACGTCGGAATTTCTGTTTTCCGAATTAATTCTCTTATAGTGATTGTATACGGCAACCGCAAGGCTTTTCTTTGCCGCATCCTGTCCTATTACGTAGCTGTCAAGCTGTTTTTTTATTTCAACAGGCTTCGGAACATTCTTTGAATAGTCCTCGGACGCGTCTTCCCTTACATCGTCATCACCGTCATAAATTATATCATAGCAAAGGTCTATACACTCATCGCATATATATACGCCCGGTCCTGCCACAAGTCTTTTCACCTGATCCTGCCTTCTTCCGCAGAAGGAGCAGCGTAAAGTTTTCTCATCATCCTGCTTAGCCAATTTTATCTCCAATCCGCCGCTTTTTGCAGCTCACTTTTTTCGATTAATAATACGGTTCTCGTTAAAACGGACCGTCGCAAAAATATAATAAATCATTTTGCGGCAGTCCGTCAATAAACTTATCTTGAAGTTATAACCTTATCTATAAGGCCGTATTTCATCGCCTCTTCAGCCGACATGAAATTATCTCTTTCGGTATCACGCTCAATTACATCAAGCGGCTGACCCGTATTCTTACTGAGAATTTCATTTAATGTCTGACGCGTTTTAATAATTCTGTCAGCATGAATTTTTATGTCGGTTGCCTGCCCCTGCGTACCGCCGAGAGGCTGATGTATCATTATTTCGCTGTTCGGCAGTGCAAATCTTTTACCTTTTGCGCCGCATGACAGCAGGAAAGCTCCCATGCTTGCTGCCATTCCGATGCAAATTGTAGAAACATCACACTTAATGTAATTCATAGTATCATATATAGCCATCCCCGATGTTATTACACCTCCGGGACTGTTTATATACAAATTTATGTCGCGTTCCGGATCCTCGCTTTCGAGGAATAATAGCTGTGCAACAACAAGACTTGCCGTCACATCGTTTACCTCATCGCTGAGAAAAATTATTCTGTCTTTTAAAAGACGGGAGAATATATCGTAGGAACGTTCACCCCTACTTGTCTGCTCCACTACCACCGGTACCAGACTCATCCTCATTCACTCCTTTTTTCTTGGCTCTTTTAACCGTTGACTTGTCAACCAAAAATTCCAAGGTTTTATTTATTACGATTTCATTCTTCATACCGTCGAGCGAACTTGCCATAAGCTCACGTACTTTTTCAATTTCCATTTTGTACATATCGGCCATCTTCTGAAGCTCTTTATCGATATCTTCATCAGTAGCCTCAATTTTTTCAGCTTCGGCAATTTTTTCAAGAATAAGATTACCTTTAACAGCTGTTGCAGCACGCTCTTTAAACTGATCTCTGATGCTCTCGGGTGTACCGCCCGTAAATTTCGTATACTGATCCAAAGAAAGTCCCTGTGAAGAAAGATTATAAGCAAATTCCTGAAGCATTCTGTCGGCCTGAGCATTTATCATGCATTCGGGAATATCAATTTCTGTTTTCTCCGCAATTTGTTCCAAAACTTTATCTTCTTTTTCACGCTGTGTTCTTGTCTTTGCGTTTTCTTCAAGCTTTGCTCTGACATCGGCTTTAAGCTCATCAAAAGTATCAAATTCACTTACATCTTTTGCAAATTCGTCATCCTTTGCGGGAAGCTCTTTTTTCTTTATGCCTTTAATTTTTACTTTAAACTCCGCATCTTTACCCTTTAAGTCTTCTGCATGATACTCTTCAGGGAATTTTACGGAAACAGTAACGTCTTCGTCAAGTTTTTTACCGATGAGCTGGTCTTCAAATCCCGGAATAAACTGACCGCTGCCTATCTCAAGGCTGTGATTTTCACCTTTGCCGCCTTCAAATGCAACGCCATCGCAGAAACCCTCATAGTCAATAACCGCAATATCACCTTTTTTTATTGCTCTGCCTTCGACATCTACAAGACGTGCATTCTGTTCGCGCATACGGTCTATTTCCGCATCAACATCTTTTACAAGAACTTTATGTTCAATTTTATCCAGTTTTATTCCTTTATATTCAGGAAGTTCAAATTCGGGCTTTACTGTAACTTTCATTGTGAAAACAAGATCTTTGCCTTCTCCTATTTCGGTGATTTCTTCAATCTCCGGCTGGTCAACAGGCATAAGCTTATGCTCTTCAACAGCAGCTTCATATGCCGGCGGGCATGCAAAATTTACGGCATCCTCATAGAAAACGGCTGCGCCGTAAAACTTCTCAATGAATTTACGGGGAGCTTTTCCTTTACGGAATGCATATTTCTCCCTACGAGAAGGGCAATATCTTTAACCGTGATCCGCTGCGGCCCAAAAAGCTGCTGCTGCACAAGGCCGAAATCCGCAAGCTGCAGCAGCTGGTGCAGCGCAAGGGCTACACGCTCATCCCGCTGCAGCTGTACCTGAAGGACGGCCGCGTCAAGCTGGAGCTACCTTGGGGGCATCACGGGGCAGGGGAATCTTGTGAATCAAGTCCCATTCCACCGCATAGGAAAATGCTGTTTTCAG
>USAP01000175.1 GCA_900552775.1 uncultured Eubacteriales bacterium
CTCGTTTGCGAATGCTTGGTGTTTATAAATGCACACATATACGCATTCGCGGCACTACCAACTTTTCACGGTGGTTCGAGAACGCAGAAAAGGCTTAAAATCATAAAAAGCCGCGGCGTGTACGTGGCTTTTTATACATCTGTGAGGGTAGAAATGCATCGCATTTCGTAAGCAACGCGCCGAACGTAAAACCAAACGCAATGCTTGCTTTGCGTTTGAGAGCGAAGCGGCAGCAAGCGACAGTAAAGGAGATTAATATGCCAAAAACAGCGGCCGTCATCATGGCGGCGGGAAAAGGAACGAGAATGAAGTCATCTCATGCAAAGGCTTCTTTTAAAGTGGCTTTAACGCCCATGATAAAGCTTGTGGCAGACACGGCACGCTCATGCGGAGCGGACAGGATAATTGCGGTTGTCGGCCACAGAGAGGACGAAATCCGCGCCATTTTGGGCGACAGCGTTACATACGCCGTACAGACCGAACTTTTGGGCACGGGGGACGCCGTGGCGCGTGCCGCGGTGCATTTCGGAGACGCGGACGAATGCGTTATTCTTTCCGGAGACGCGCCGCTTCTGCGTGCGGAAACGCTGCAAAAAGCGCTTGAATATCACCGCTCGGCGGAAAATTCCGTCACGGTTTTCACAACCGTTTTGAGCGACGGCGCAAAATACGGCAGAATCATAAGAGACGCTGCCGGCGGCGTTGCCGAAATCATAGAATACAAAGACGCCACGGAGGCTCAGCGCGCCATCTGCGAGATAAACGGCGGAATGTACATATTCAATGCCGCAGAGCTTTCCGAAGCGCTGAAAAAAATTAATAACAAGAACGCCCAGGGCGAATATTATTTAACCGACGCCGTAAGAATCCTCAAAGACGGCGGCAAAAAGGCCGGCGCGTTTGTTTTGGAGGACGCGGAGGAGCTGCTCGGCGTAAACGACAGGCTTGAGCTTGCAAATGCCGACAAAATCATGCGCATGAGAATAAACACGCGCCATGCGAAAAACGGCGTAACTTTTCAGAATATCGAAAATACATATATTGCTCCCGAAGCGGAGATAGGAGAAGACGCCGAGATTTTAAACGGCTGCATCATAGAGGGCAAAACCGTGATAGGCGAAGGCTGCACCGTGGGGCCGAATACGCATCTTAACAATGTGTATGTCGGGAAAAACACGTCGCTTGACAACACCGCCGCAAAGGACAGTATGATAGGCAGTGACTGCGCTGTGGGTCCCTTTGCGTATATAAGACCCGGAAGCTGCATAGGAGACGGCTGCAAAGTCGGCGACTTTGTGGAAATTAAAAATTCTGTTTTGGGCAGCGGAACAAAGGTTTCGCACCTTACATATGTCGGTGACAGCGACGTCGGCGAAAAAGTTAATTTCGGCTGCGGCACCGTCACCGTAAATTACGACGGAAAGAAAAAGCACCGCACCAAAATAGGAAACCGCGCGTTTATCGGCTGCAACACAAATCTTGTGTCACCCGTGACGGTTGAGGACGGGGCGTATATCGCCGCAGGCTCCACCATAACGGACACGGTTCCAGAAAAGTCTCTTGCAATAGCAAGGGCGCGCCAGGTTGTAAAACACGGCTGGAAGGACAAAAGAGACGCGGAATAAAATCGCAAATTAAATTTCTTGTCAGTTTTCCGCAGATGAGAAATTCATATATTATTTGCCGGAGCGGAACGGCGGAATGGAGAAAAAATAATGATCACACACGGAAAAGACATCAAGATTTTTGCGGGCAATTCAAGCAAAAAGCTCGCCGGCGAAATCGTTGAGGCACTGAAGAAGAAGATTGCCGAGTACAAAATCACCGAGCTTGCTTCGGGCGAAATCAAAATGGCTGAAATTTCACTCGGCAAGTCGGAGGTCGGGCAGTTCAGCGACGGGGAAATTTACGTAAACAATTACGAAACCGTGCGCGGAAGCGATGTTTTCATCGTTCAGTCCACCTGCGATCCCGTAAACAACAATCTTATGGAGCTGCTTATCATGATTGACGCTTTCAAAAGAGCGTCGGCAGGCAGAATAACCGCCGTTATCCCCTATTACGGCTATGCCAGACAGGACAGAAAGGCAAAGGCGAGAGATCCGATTTCGGCAAAGCTTGTGGCGGACCTTATCACATGCGCCGGCGCGGACAGAGTTCTTACAATGGATTTGCATGCCGCTCAGATTCAGGGCTTTTTCAATATTCCGCTCGATCACCTTTTGGGCGTTCCGCGGCTTTATCCCTATTTTAAAGAGAAATTTAAAGATAACATGGACGATGTTGTTGTCGTATCGCCCGATTTCGGCAGCGTGACAAGAGCGAGAAACTTTGCAAGAGGACTTGACGCGCCGATTGCAATAATCGATAAGCGCCGCCCGAAACCCAACGTTTCCGAGGTTATGAACATCATCGGCGATATCAAGGATAAACGCGTTATCATGGTTGACGATATGATAGATACCGCCGGCACCATCACACACGGCGCTCAGGCGCTTATGGACAGGGGCGCAAAGGAAGTTTACGCTTGCTGCACACACCCCGTTTTGTCCGGCCCCGCTATCGAAAGAATCGAAAATTCGCCCATAAAAGAGCTTGTTGTGCTTGACACAATCGAGCTTTCCGAAGAGAAGAAAATCGATAAAATTAAAGTTATTTCCGTTGCGGATCTTTTTGCGGAAGCAATTAAGAGAATTTATGCGGATATATCGGTAAGTCCGCTGTTTGTGTAAGAAAATATAAAGAAAAGGGTGCGGCAGTGTTGATTTGCCGCACCCGTTTTTTTGCGGTTTTTGCCGCAGACGTTTGATTCCGTTTCAGATTATTTTATTAATTTCATTTATATATGTGTCCACAACAATTTGTCTGTCGAATTCTTTTTCTACTTTCGCTCTTGCGCAAAGTCCCATTTTAAGACGCTTGTCCGCATCCAAAAAAAGAAATTTTTCAACTGCCGAAATAAGGCTTTGCGTGTTTTCTGCCTTAAAAAGGAAGCCTGTTACCCCGTCGTCAACAATTTCGCGGCACCCGACAATATCGGAGCAAAGACATGCTCTTGCACAGGCGGAGGCCTCGAGCAGAACATTTGACATACCTTCGTGATATGACGGGTGAATAATGGCGCAGCATTCTTTGTATATTTCCCTGACATCGTTTACCATGCCGTGATAAATAACGGTTTTGCGATCCGAAAAGGTTTTTAGACGTTCTTCATAACCGTCTTCGCAGAAGCCGCATATATGAAAATTAACGTTTTTGTATTTTTCTGTTATATATTCAGCACATTCAAGGTATTCCTCTATGCCCTTGTCCTTCATAATTCGTGAAACAAATACGAAATTTATTTCATCTGTATCGGGATATTTAAGCGGCGTGAATTTTCCGAGATTTACACCCGAACCCGGAAGAATCCGCCTGTGTCCGTTATAGAGCCTGTTTTTTTCAAAAAAAAGCATGTTTTCGCAGTACTCAGCCACACCTTGTCGATACACTCCCTGATTCCCGGAATCCTGGCATTGACCAGATCCAGACACTCCTAGAGTT
>USAP01000176.1 GCA_900552775.1 uncultured Eubacteriales bacterium
AATATTACAAAAATTGAAGAAGTACAGGAAAATCCGCAAACAGAGCAGGAAGAGGAAATAGGGAAAGTAAAAATTTCCGATGAGGTTATTTCCATTATAACGACAATGGCTGCCGGAGAAGTTGCCGGAGTACATTCGATGAGCGGCACATTGGCGTCCGGAATTGTTGAGTTCCTCGGCGGAAAGAAAAGCCCGTCAAAGGGCATAAAGGTTGCAATGGACAATGAAGGAAACGTTGCAATAGAAATACATATATCTGTAGTTTACGGATACAAAATTCCCGATGTAGCATGGGAAATACAGGCGAAAGTAAAAAAAGCCGTAGAAGAAGCTACAGGATTGAATGTAACGAAAGTTAATGTCCATGTAGACGGTGTCTATATTTCAAAAGGAAAAGTTCAGGATTGTACGGATGATTGCGATGAAGCACCGCAGGAAACGGAAACTGCCGAAGAAACGGAGATAATCGAAGAAAATTCAGCAGAGCCAGAAAACACAGGAGAATAATATGTTTAGGCATGCGCCTCCGCGTTTGTTTTGAATATTAATTTCCAAAACGGGAATAATATTTAAAAACAAAACTCGGGGGCGTTTATTTTGTATTTAAAAAGTTTTAAGCTGATTGCGGATTTATATAATAAAATTAACAGCGAAAATACGGAAAATATCACGCCGTTTCAGGAATGGCTGCTTGATAATTTTTATATTATAGAGCGTGAATACCGTGTTGCAAAAAGTGCGCTCAGAGGTATCGGCAAACTTAATATTCGTTATAAAAAAGGCAAGCCTTGTGTTTACAAGGCTGCGGAGGAGGCTCTCGCAGGTTTTAATTTCAAAGCCGAAAAATATTCAGTTTTATTATATTTAAGAGAAGACGGCAAAAGTTTTCAAATGACAACTGATGAACTTTACATTTTTCCGGTTATGCTCAAAGCGGCAATTATTGATAAAATAGCTGAAGTTTGCAAAGACGGTACAGATAAAGACGGTGTGATGATAGGAAGGCTTATTACGTCTTTCAGAAGCATAAATGACATCAACTGGTCAAAAGAATTTACAAGTCTTTGTATAACGGACAAGGTGCTGTCTGAGGGTAAGCCCGAATATAATTTGCTTTCGGATAATTCCAAGAGCGAATACAGAAGAAAAATATCTTATATTTCAAAAAAAAGCAGTGTTAGCGAAGAAAAGATTGCCGAAGAAGTCCTGAAAAGCACAATCAGAAAAAAAGGACGTGAATCATCGGTAGGTTATTATCTGCTCGGAGAAGGATATAAAAACTTTGCAAAACGGCCCGGGATGGCGGCAAAGTCGGTGAGCAGACGGCTGAGCGCCGTGGCGTATTCGGTTCCGATTTACGGAAGAAGCGACCTGTATACGGCGATTGTACTCGGTTTAACTGCCGCCTTATTTATTCTGCTTTGCGCGTTTGGCGGCTGTGTAAACGCTGCGTTTATGCTGATAGTACCAATATCCGAAATAGCGGTTGAGACAATAAATTATATATATCTTAAAGTTTATAAGCCAAGCAGCCTGCCTGCTTTTTCTTTAGAGGACGGTATACCGCCGGAAGGCAAAAGTGCAGTGGCATATCCGGTGCTTATTTCGTCAAAGAAAAGCGCTGCGGATTCATGCGAAACACTTGAGGTTTGCTATGCGGCAAATAAGGATGATAATTTAAATTTTGTTCTTCTGGCCGATTTGCCCGAATCGGACTGCAGGCAAAACAGAGACGATGAAGAAATAATCGGTGCCGCTACGGAGGGAATAACAAGACTTAACGAAAAATACGGCAGCCGTTTTTTCCTTTTAATACGAGAGAGAGTATACAGTAAAGCACAGGGAAAATGGATGGGCTTTGAGAGAAAACGCGGAGCCTTGCTGAATTTTGCGGAATTTCTCCAGGGAAACGGCGATTTTATGATTAAAATCGGAGAAATGAACAATCTTGCGGATACCAAATATATAATCACTCTTGACGCCGATTCCGTTCTTGAAAAAGACGGTGCCAAAAAGCTTATAGGCACCATGATTCATCCTTTGTGTAAACCGGTTATTGACAGTAAAAGTAAAACGGTTAAAGAAGGTTACGGGATTATTAAACCCAAAGTGGGTATAAATGCGCATAGTGCCTCCGTGAGTCTTTTTTCGAGAATTTTTGCGGGTCCCGGAGGAGTTGACCCGTACTCTTATGCGGAGACTGATTTATATATGAATGTTTTCGGCGAAGCTATTTTCACGGGTAAAGGAATAATTGATGTCAACGCTCTTACGTCATGCACCAAAAAAGCAATTCCGAGTGACACTGTTTTAAGCCATGATTTACTTGAAGGAGCATATCTTCGGTGCGGAATTTGCTCGGAAACGGAGATTTTTGATTCTTTTCCGCAAGATTACGGAAGCTATATAAAAAGACAGCACCGCTGGGTGCGGGGTGACTGGCAGCTTATAAAATGGCTTTTCGGACATGTTGAAAATGCGGACGGAGAAAAAAAATCAAATCCGCTTTCCGTACTATCACGCTGGAAAATATTTGATAACCTGAGAAGAAGCTTTGTGGCACCTTCTATTATGTTTGCGCTTGTTTTCGGGTGTTTGTTTGCGCCGGAATGTATGGAAATAATTCTTTCGGTTTCGCTTGCGGCTGTTTTTATGCCTGTTGTGATTTATATTTTTGACAAAATTATTTCAGGTAATATACATTTTGCACTCGAAAAAAGGTTTTCCGATTCATTATACGGGATAAAAGCTGTCTTTTACAAATGCATTATGGAGTTTATTTTTTTGGCACAAAATGCATCGATATCGTTTGATGCAGCGGCAAGAAGTGTTATAAGAATCTTTTTCACAAAGAAAAACACTCTTCAATGGATCACGGCTGCGGATGCGGAGCGGACAAAAGCCAAAAGTATTTTAAGTTACTACAGTCTCATGAAAATGTCGATGAGTTATGTGCTCGGAGCACTTTTACTTCCGCTTTTTTTCTGCCCGCAATATACGGGAGTCGGGGTGATACTGGCTATAATATGGAGTACTGCGCCTTTTGTGGCATATTTTATAAGCCGTGAAGATGATGAAGAAAATGCGGAAATCAAAAAAAGCGACAAAGAATTCCTTGTTGACACCGCCAAAAGAATTTGGAATTTTTTTGCTGATTATACAACTCAAAACGATAATTTTCTGCCGCCTGACAATATTCAGCTCAGACCGTACAAAGGAGCCGCTCACAGAACAAGCCCGACAAATATCGGACTTTATATGCTTACGGTTGTGGGGGCGAAAGACCTTGGTTTTATAAGTATTGAAGAGATGGAAAAAAGATTGTCGGATACACTTGAAACTTTGGAGCAGCTTGAAAAATGGCGCGGGCACTTGCTGAACTGGTATAATACTCAAACACTGGAACCTCTTTATCCGCGCTATGTATCAACCGTTGACAGCGGAAATTTTATTTGTTATCTCATAGCGGTATGTGCCGCAGTGTATGAATACGCGGGTGAAAGAAGCGAAAAACTCGTTATGAGAATAAAA
>USAP01000177.1 GCA_900552775.1 uncultured Eubacteriales bacterium
AAAGAATTCCTGAGCAGGGATTTTTATTACATAACGATAAATACAACGAAATATGCTGCGTAGCATAAAAGCATTATTATGCCGCCGAGTCTGGTGAGCTTTTTGCGCCTGATGACACATAAGAAGAGCAGAAGCATTACAAACATTGCCATGATGTTATCTACGATAAAATCGTTGACATATGCTATCGGGGTTATAACAGCTGTGACGCCGAGTACAAATAATATATTGAAAATGTTGCTTCCGACAATATTGCCGATGGCGATATCTGCGTTGTGCTTATATGAAGCGACTACCGAGGTGACAAGTTCCGGAAGTGATGTTCCGAAAGCCACTATCGTAAGACCGATGAGCCTCTCACTCATTCCGAAAAATTTGGCGATTGAAGTGGCAGCATTGACAGTAAGCTGGCTTCCTCCGACGATTCCGGCACCGCCCAGAATTATGAATAAAATCATTTTCCAGACAGGCATTTTCTTGATGACGGTTTCTTCTACGGCATCCGGCTGCTTCTTGGAAATGATAACCAGATATACCATGAAGGCCGCCATAAAAAGAAGGAAAATAACTCCGTCCACACGGCTTAATTTGTTGCCCATGATACCAAGTCCGAGCAAGAGTCCCGTGATAACAAAAACAAATGGTATTTCATATTTCAATGTGTTTTTCTGAATCGAAAGCGGTGCAATAACGGATGCAATACCCAGGATAAGCAGCACATTCAGAATATTGCTTCCAAGCACATTGCTTATGGAGAGGTCGGGACTGCCCTTGATTCCGGCGGTTATGCTGACGGCAGCCTCCGGAGCACTGGTTCCGAAAGCAACAATTGTGAGACCTATTACTATCTGCGGGATACCTATTTTATCCGCAAGTGAGGACGAACCGTCCACGAAAATATCCGCTCCCTTCATAAGGAGCACAAATCCTACGACAAGAAGCAGGAAACTGACCGGTAATGGCATGATTAACATATCCTTTCTTAAAAAAGTTTGATTCCGAAATATTCAAGCAGAATTTTGATGCCAAGCAGAATAAGAATGACACCGCCGGCAAATTCAGCTTTATTTTTATAGCGGGCACCGAAGACGTTGCCGACCTTGACGCCGCATATTGATATTATAAACGTACACAGCCCTATAATCAATACCGCAATGAAAGTATTAAGAAGCTCGCCGGCGCTGATTATAGTGACAGGGATGCAGGCGAATGTTATACCGACGGCGAGTGCGTCTATGCTCGTAGCGACAGCCATCACAAGCATTGTTTTAAATCCGAAGGCTGCGCTTGTTTCCTCTTTTTCCTCTTTGGAAAATGTTTCACGTATCATATTGACACCGATAAGAGTAAGAAGTGCAAATGCAATCCACGGTGTAATATTGGTAATTAGTCCGACGAAACGTTAGCCGAGCAGATAGCCAATCATAGGCATAAGTGCCTGAAATCCTCCAAACCATGCGCCGACAATAAGCATATGGCTTGCTTTGAGCTGTTTTGTTGCGAGCCCCTTGCAGATGGATACGGCAAATGCATCCATGGACAAGCCGACAGCCAGCAACAAAAGTGTTGTTAAATCCATAGTAGATTCCTTTCTCGTATAAAGTATATAAAGGAATAAAATATAAATGAGACAGCCGCGTACGCTGTCTCATTATAATATAAAAATAAAAAAGAGGGGGAGATCAATGAAAAAGATTCTATGATAAAATCGGTATGTGACCGAAAACCATATAGCTCTTTAACAATTCATAGTATAGATACCCATTATGGATAAAAAATGGATAAATTATGAACAAATTGAAACAAGTTCATAAATTATGTGTTAATAAACTCCCTTTTAGCACTCTTCAGCTATCTTATAAAGCAATTTCTCGGTATCATCCCATCCAAGACAAGGGTCGGTGATGGATTTACCGTAAACCATATCAGAGCAGATCTTCTGGTTGCCTTCTTCGAGGTAACTTTCGATCATTACACCTTTGACAAGTTTGTGAAAATCAGAATTATAGCGGCGGCTGTGAAGAACCTCGCTTGTAATTCTTATCTGTTCCTTGAACTTCTTGTTGGAATTAGAGTGGTTGGCATCGATAATCGCGGCCGGATTCTTGAGATTCTTAGCCATATACTGTTCATAAAGTCTCTCAAGATCTTCATAATGGTAATTCGGAATGCAAATGCCGTATTTGTTGACACCGCCACGTAATATGACATGTGCAAGGTCATTGCCGGTAGTGTTGACGCTGTAACCACGGTAGATAAATTCATGTGCGCTCTGCGCCGCAACTACGGAGTTAAGCATTACACCAAAGTCGCCGCTTGTAGGATTCTTCATTCCTATTGGGATGTCCATACCGCTGGCTGTGAGCCTGTGCTGCTGATCCTCAACTGAACGTGCACCGATTGCTTCATATGAGAGAACATCATCAAGGTAGCTTCTGTTCTCCGGGTAAAGCATTTCATCGGCACAGGTAAGACCGCTCACGTCAATAGCGTCGATATGCATTTTTCGGATGGATGCAATTCCGGCATAGAGATCAGGCTCTTTGTTAGGGTCCGGCTGATGCAGCATTCCCTTGTATCCTTCGCCGGTTGTACGAGGCTTGTTGGTGTAAATTCTTGGGATAATGAGAAGACGATCCTTGGTCTTTTCGTTAACCTTTGCAAGTCTGCTTACATATTCGCAGACAGCATCTTCGCGGTCCGCAGAACATGGTCCTATAATAACGATAAATTTATCCGATACACCCGTGAAAACATCGCGGATTTCTTTGTCACGTTCTTTCTTAAGCGTTTTAATCGACAGCTTTGGTAACGGCTATACTTTTAAAGACGGCAACATTGTAAATAACAAGCTTACGGATGAAAGCGGCAAAGCGGTCGAAAAATTCAAGTCGGTATCGTTTGATTATGAAAAAGACGGCGATACGGTAATTTTTGCACAGGATAAGTATAATTCTCAGACAGAGCTGCAGGGAAGCGTGATTAAGACGGTAAAAGGCACCGACATCTATTTTTACAGATATAAAAATAAAACTGTTCCCGCCGATTATAAAATGACCGATGATGATAAAAGAGCGGAGGCGGACGGCGAGCTTATTTTCAGCTACGGCTCTTCCGATACCAAAATTCAAAATGTGCAGAGTGTTACCTGGACAAAGGACGGAATGCAGTATCAGCTGCTTCAAATCGACGGCAGGCTCTCGTCCGATGAGCTTGCGGAAATGGCAGAAGAGATTTTAAATAAGTGACATATCGAAACGCTTAAAACCCCGCCTATTGGCGGGGTTTTTTTAAGTTGTTTTCTTCATAAGAATGTATGCAAATGCCGTGCCTGCGGCAAAAAGAATCAGATTTATTACAAGCGAAAGCCCCGTTTGTATTCCCGGAAAGACGCAAATCATAGATGACGCAAGAAAGCCGAAAGCCGCAAAATATGTCTGCCCGTGAAATTTTTTAAGAGCCGTATGAACAAGCTTTATCGTAAGAAGAGATACGATTAAAAAGCCTGT
>USAP01000178.1 GCA_900552775.1 uncultured Eubacteriales bacterium
TTTTTCAAGCAGAAGACGGCATACGAGATATATCAGTGTGACTGGAGTTCAGACGTGTGCTCTTCCGATCTCTTTTTAAAAACAATACGGAGGTAGAAAATGCTTTGGGGAACGCTTGTACATTTGGGTACAAATATGTGGCGCGATATTGATAATTTTAAAGGCGCAGGAAAAAAAACATATGAAGATGCCGGTTCATCTTCCATGCGTCTTGACAAGAAATTATGGGATGAATACATGATAAAGCTCAGCGAGAGCGGATGCAACACAATAGTGATGGACGTTGGGGACGGAATTGTGTATAAGTCGCATCCGGAGATAGCAATAGACGGCTCGTGGTCGAGAGAAGAAATCGCGGCAGAACTTGAAAAACTGCATAAAATGGGGTTTGAGGTAATACCGAAGCTTAATTTTTCAACAACGCATGACGTATGGCTTAAGGAGTATTCGAAGATGGTTTCAACGGATACTTATTACAAGGTATGCAAGGACCTCATAGACGAGGTGTGTGAGATATTTAAGCCGCGTTTTGTGCATATCGGTATGGATGAAGAGGTGTATGAAAATCAGAAAGACTATACATATGTTGTAATAAGACAAAATGACCTTTGGTGGCACGACCTGTATTATCTTGTTGGGTGCGTTGAGAAAAACGGAGCAAGAGCTATGATGTGGTCGGATTATGCAAGAAATAATCCGGAAGAATTTATAGAAAAATGCCCGAAATCGGTAGTGCAGTGCGTTTGGTACTATTTTGACAAATTCGGAGAAAATCTCGATCCGGTGTGTGAGTGCCGTGTGCGTGCCTTTGACAATCTCGATAAAGCCGGATTTGATATATTTGCCGGAGGAAGCATAGAATATTTTGATGATAATATGAAGCTTCTGACGCAGTACTGCGCAAAGAATCTGTCAAAGGAACATATGTTCGGGTTTATACAGACAACGTGGGAAGCTGTGGAGGAAAAGTGGCGCGATGCTCTTTGGAGAGGAATAGATACGCTCAAAGATTCGAAGGAGTGGTATGAGAGTGAAGTACATTAAAGAAGAACTTAAAACAAAAGAAAACTATGAATGTGATGTGTGCGTCTGCGGGGGAGGTGTGGCAGGAATAGCCGCGGCAATTGCCGCGGCACGCGCCGGAGCTAAAACAATCTTGCTTGAAAGAGGTTTCATGCTCGGAGGACTTGCAACGGCAGGACTTGTTACAATATATCTGCCTTTATGTGACGGAATGGGCAATCAGGTCAGCTTCGGGCTGGCGGAAGAACTTTTTATGCTCTCAATAGAGCACGGGGCAGAGGACAGATATCCTAAAGCCTGGCTTGAGGAAAGCAATAAAGAGGAACGAAAGAAAAAACGTTTTGAAGTTCAGTATAATGCACAGATGTTTGCAATAAGCGCGGAACAGCTGCTGCTTCGTGAAGGAGTTAAAATTCTTTACGGAGCGCCTGTGACAAACGTTAGCACGGAAAAAGCAAGGATAACGCATGTAATTATCGAAGGAAAGTCCGGAAGAGAAGCGATGAAAGTAAATAAAAGCGTGGTAGATGCTACCGGAGATGCAGATGTATTTCATCTTGCAGGAGCAAAAACGGAGGTATTTAAAGAAGGTAATAAACTTGCCGCATGGTACTATGGGTACGGCAACAATGATTTCAAGCTTTATATGTGCGGCGTCCATGATGTTGCAGATTCTGATGAAGCAACAGAACTTGCGGATATAAAACGCTACGGAGGGCTTGATACAGAAGAACTTTCTGAAATGCTCGAAACGGCACATGCTTCACTTCTGAACAACTGTCTTAAACGGAGAGAAAAAATAAAAGACCTTATGCCCGTTACAATGGGAACGATTCCGCAGGTAAGAATGACAAGAAGACTGTGCGGTGTTTACGAGCAGGACATAAACGAAGACAGAGTGTATCATGAAGATTCGGTGGGAGTATTTTCTAACTGGAAAAAACTGGGACCCGTATATGAGCTTCCGCTTACAACTCTCTACGGGAACGATGTAAAAAATCTTGCGGCGGCAGGAAGATGCATTTCGGTAACGGACGATATGTGGGATGTTACAAGGGTAATTCCTGTTTGCGCAGTAAGCGGAGAAGCGGCAGGTGCAGCGGCGGCAATGGGAGACGATTTTTCTGCGATAGATATTAAAAAGCTTCAGAATCACCTTGAAAAAGGCGGAACAAAACTCCATGTAAGGGATTTAAATATATGAGAAAAATAAGTTTAAACGGTAAGTGGGAACTTTCATGCAGTTTCGGAAAACTTGAGGCACAGGTGCCGGGCTGTCTGCATAAGGATCTTTTGAGAGCGGATATAATAAAAGATCCTCTTTTGAGAGACAATGCGGAAAGCTGTAGAGAACTTGAATTTGAAAGACCTGTATATTCAAAAAAATTTGTGTTTAACGAAAGTGCGGAGAAAATATTTCTCGAATTTTCAATGCTTGATGTATACTGTGATGTGTTTTTAAACGGACAGCATTTGGGGTTTTGTGAAAATATGTTTATTCCGCACAGATTTGATGTGAGCAAAATAGTAAAAAAAGGCGAAAACATTATTGAAGTTAAATTTTATCCTCCGGCAGAATATGTGAAGGATAAACCTAAAAGAAGCGGAGCTTTCACAACGGAAAGACTGTATACAAGGCGTATTCAGTGTACATATTCCTGGGATTGGGTCGACAGATTTGTTACAATGGGAATAAGCGGCGGCGTGCAGCTTATGATACCGTCGGAAACGGAAATTGATAGTTTTTTTGTTAAAACAACGGATGCAGATATATCATGTGCCCAAGTTTGCATAAGTACTGATTTTGAATGTTTCGGAGAAAAAGACTTTCTTAAAACAGAGGTTAAAGACCCGGACGGCAATATAATATATAAAAACAAACGCCTGATTGCGGAAAAAAATATAACACAGAACATAGATATAGAAAACCCGAAGCTGTGGTTTCCATCGGGTTACGGAGAACAGCCGCTTTATACGGCAATTTTAAGTACCGGAAATGATAAATTCGAAGTAAAATTTGGAATACGCAGAGTTAAAGCGGTACAGCTGCGTGACAAAGAAGATAGCGTAAATTACAGAAAGTGCAAAGAACTTCAGCAAACAACACACCTTAGAGCCATTGATAAAAATGAAGAGTTTTATGGATTTGAAATATGTGTAAACGGTAAAAAAATACAGTGCAGAGGGGCGGATTGGGTGCCGTCGGAACCATTTGTGTCCGAAGAAAGCGATGAAAAAATCACACGGATTCTTGAGCTTGCAAAAGAAGCCGGTATGAATATTATCAGAGTGTGGGGTGGAGGTATATTCGAAAAAGGACACTTCTATTCCGAGTGTGACAGACTGGGAATTATGGTGTGTCAGGATTTTCTTATGGCGTGCGGAAATTATCCGCAGGAAGATAAAGAATTTTGCGAAAATCTCAGACTTGAGACGGAATATATCAGTAAAAAACTCAGAAACC
>USAP01000179.1 GCA_900552775.1 uncultured Eubacteriales bacterium
ATTTACGGAGGAAAAGCTTAACGAAATTTTATACGATTACACGGGTGAGACATACAGAAACATAGATTCCGCCATTACATACAGAGCAAACAGATATTTGAATATGACTCCTGTTGAATATAAACTTGAAGGCGCATATAATATTCTTTTAAACGCTTCCAGGGAAATTCTCGACAGAGTTATGTCACTGTCCGAAAAATATCTTTTGACGGGAAATAATGTATATGCGGAAAGAGCATATCTCGAGCTTGAAAATGCGGCAAACTTTCCGGACTGGAGCCCGAAGCATTTTCTTGACACGGCGGAAATGCTCACGGCTTTTGCCTTTGGCTACGACTGGCTCTATGACTACCTCACGCCGCAAAGACGAGAGACACTCAGAAATGCCATGGTCAATAAAGGGCTGAAGGCGGGGTATGAAGATTATACAGATTCGCCCAGAACAAGAACCTATAAATGGTATCAGGACATGCCGGGCGACAACTGGAAATTTGTTTGCAACGCGGGTCTTACTTTAGCGGCACTTGCAATATGTGACGAGACGGAAGAAAGCTTGTGCTCGGACATAATAACATACGGATTTTCAGACGCTTACAAAGCGGTCAGAAACATGTTTGACGAAAATGACGGCAGCTACAGCGAGGGTCTGACTTATTGGACATACGCCTCAAATTACCTTGCATATTATTCCTCCGCTCTTCAAAGTGCGGCAGGAACCGATTACGGATTGACCGAATACGAGGGACTCAGAAAGTCCTGCGATTTTGTTAAAAATCTTTGTTCAAACGTGTATCGTTCGTTTAATTTCGGAGATGCCGAAGAAGGTATTGCGTGTTCACAGGTTTTGCTCTGGTACGGAAAAAGATTTAAAAGATATGATGTTTCGGCATCAAGGGCAAATTATCCTGCGCTTCACCCAATGGATTTACTGTGGTATTCAAAAGATGAATGTGAAAGCGTTAAAGAATACGAATACGATTACGGCGAAATCGGAGGAAGCAACGCGGCTTTCAGAAGTTCGTGGGATAAAAACGGCTTTTATGCTTCCATACATTTCGGAGAAAATGACGCATATCACGCACAGGCAGATACAGGTACGTTTGTTATGGAATATATGGGCAAGCGCTTCTTTTCTGATTTGGGTCAGGATAATTACAGTGCTTATGAATATGAGTATACATACAGATACCGTGCCGAAGGGCACAATACGCTCGTTATAAATCCGAATATGAATCCTGTAAGCTCCGGTAAATATACGGACGCGGTTGTTAAGCAATACAGAGATCAAGCTGCGGATTCGCACTGTTATATTACAGGGCTTTCCTCAAATAACGAAAGCAGATACGCATACGGCGATATATCGGACGCGTATTTCGGCAAAAAAGCCGTTCGCGGAATGAAAATGTCATCGGACGGAAAGTCGGTTGTAATAAGAGATGAGCTGAAGCTTAATGATACTGACAGCGGATATTGGTTTGCACATACAAAGGCAGATATAGCACTGTCTGCTGACAAAAAGAGCGCGGTTCTGACAATTGACGGGGTAAAACTGTGGGTTGGAATATTAAGCGAAGGACTTACATTTGAAATTATGGATGCGATTCAGCTTAATTCCGATGTAATACCGACAGACGACACTCATTCGTCAAACGACTCTGCTTATCGCGGTCAGAAGCCTAATGATGAGTTTAAAAAACTTGCAATTTCTTTTTCGGGTTCAACGGATATAAGCGTAGCGTTTGTTCCGCTTTCGGGAAATCAGACAAGACCCGATATTATTCCGTCAGATTCGGAAATAAAAAATTGGTAAATTACACTTTTTTATAAATTATAAATTCCTGTCATAGAAAAGTGCAAAAAAAAGGCCGTGACAGGCGGCGGAATGGAGTAAAAAAATGAAACAGGTTAAATTTGGTGTAGTAGGTTGCGGCAGCTTTGCTCATATGCATATTCCAGGTTTGAAGACGCAGAAAAAAGCTGTTATAAATGCTATCTGTGATCTATCGGAAGAGGCTATGAAAGAAGTCAGCGAAAAATTTGAGCTTGATGCAGAATGTTATACAGACTGTGACGAGATGCTTAAAAAAGCCGATATTGACGCTGTTATAGTCGCAACAAACGACCAGGCACACAGAGAGGTTACCGTAAAAGCGCTCCTTGCAGGCAAGCATGTTTTATGCGAAAAGCCGATGGCTTTGACAGTGGAGGACTGTGAAGCTATGGTTGAGGCACAGAAAAAAAGCGGCAAGCAGCTTATGATAGGTCAGATTTGCCGCATGACACCGGGATTTGTTGAGGCAAAAAGATTGCTTGATGAAGGCGTAATAGGCGAGCTTTTCTATGTTGAAAGCGAATATGCTCACGATTATTCCACATTTACGGATAAGACTACATGGAGAGCCGATCCTCTCCGCCATATAGTAATCGGCGGTGCGTGCCACGCTATTGACCTTCTTCGCTGGATTGCCGGAAACCCGTCGGAAACAACAGCATACAGCAACAAAAAAATATTGACGGATTTGCCCACCGATGACTGTGTAATAGCTATTTTCAGATTCCCGAACGACGTTATAGGAAAAGTTTTCACATCTTCGGGCTGCAAAAGACCTTATACAATGCGTACACAGCTTTTCGGAACAAAAGGAACTATTCTTGTAAACAATACGGACGCTTTTATAACCGTGTACAGAAATCACATTGTTGAAGGAAGTGAAATTTTAGACGGAGTTTTAGACAGACAGAACGATAACGAAATAGAAATAAAATATCCGCTTGCGCTTGACAATCATAATGTAACCGGAGAGCACACCGCTTTCATAAATGCTATATTGGACGGAACCGATGTTGCTACAAACGGCTATGAGGGCATGGCAACGGTTAAAGTATGCCGCGCTGTTATTGAAGCCGCAGATACAAGAAAGACCGTTAAAATTGAATATTAATTTTCGGTTTCATGTTGCTTGATGAGGCAAAAAATAAAAAATACACTCTCTAAAAAAGGGTGTATTTTTTTATTTTTTCTAATGTTATTTTAATCTTTCGGTATTATCATTTAATTAAATTAAAGCATAGGAGGCTTAATTATGGCAATTGAAGTATTTAACAGATATGAGCATAAGTACATTTTAACTCCGGGGGAATATGAAAAAGCACCTTGCAACCACGGTGAAATACATATTGCGTGAAGACGGGTCAAGTTTTCACAGATATATATTTGATTACGATACCGGCAAGCCGCTTTACGGAGCTACCGCACAGGGAGCTTCCGACGATTCGTGCTGGGCAAGAGGGCAGGCGTGGGGAATAGACGGTTTCGCTTTGAATTATAAAGATACAAAAAACGAAGATGACGCCGATATGATTCGCTATAAGAAAGCTGCCGGTGAAATGTTTAATTCGATTATTGATAACTATGCAGCTTCCTATGATATGGACTGTGACGGACTGATACTGCGCGGAAAAATTCGCAGAATAACAAAAG
>USAP01000180.1 GCA_900552775.1 uncultured Eubacteriales bacterium
TTTTTTCAAGCAGAAGACGGCATACGAGATATATCAGTGTGACTGGAGTTCAGACGTGTGCTCTTCCGATCTACTGCCGCTGGGCATATATTCAAAAGACGAGGTGCGGCAAATAGCCGCGGACCTCGGTATTAGGGTAGCCAAAAAACCCGACAGTCAGGAAATCTGCTTTCTGCCGGACGGAGACTATGTCTCTTTTATAGAAAAATATGCAACTTCTCTTCCGCCGCGCGGAGATATGCTTTTTGAAGACGGCATTAAAATAGGAAAGCATGAGGGCATTTACAGATATACCATAGGTCAGCGCAAGGGACTCGGCTCATTCGGCAAACCTGTTTTTGTGCGTAATATTGACGCTCGGAACAATACTGTCACGATAGGCGATGACCTGTATACAAACGTTGTCTTTACCGAAAATTTCACAAACACATGCAGTCTTCCCGTTTCTTTTCCGATAGAGGTTACCGTAAAGATACGTTCGCGCGCCAAAGAAGCGCCCGCTGTTGCCGAACCTTTCGGGAATGGGCTTAAAATTATTTTTTCCGAACCTCAGCGCGCGGTAACACCGGGTCAGTCGGCAGTTCTCTATAAAGATGACGTCGTTGTAGGCGGCGGAATAATAAAGTCAACCGAAGGAGATTGCCATGAGATATAAAACAGCCAAATACGCATGCTATTTTTCAAACGCGTCTATGTCTGTTGCAGGCAGCATAACGCCGCTTCTTTTTATAACATTTCACACACAGTACGGCATTTCATTTACACTTTTGGGTTTGCTTGCACTTATAAACTACTGCACACAGCTTTGTGTGGATTTGATTTTTTCGTTTTATTCACACAAGTTTAACATAACAAAAACGGTGCGTATAATGCCTCTTTTAACCGTAACGGGGCTCGTTCTGTTTGCCGCATTACCGCCGCTTTTCCCAAGCCGTGCGTATCTTTTTATTGTTTTCGGAACGGTTATTTTTTCCGCGGCCGCAGGTCTTGCCGAGGTGCTGATAAGCCCTGTTATAGCTGCACTTCCGTCGGATAATCCGGAGCGTGACATGAGCCGCGCCCATTCCGTATATGCATGGGGAGTTGCGGTTGTGGTTCTTATAAGCACACTGTTTTTGAATGTTTTCGGGCGTGAATACTGGTATATTCTCACAATTTTGTGGACAGTGATTCCGCTGTGCGCTTTTATACTTTTTATAAACAGTGATATTCCGGAACTTGATACGCCCGAAAGCGGGCGCGGCACGGCAAAACTCTTTAAAAGCCCTGCCGTTATCTTATGCATACTGTGTATTTTCCTCGGCGGTGCTTCCGAAAACACAATGGCTCAGTGGTGCTCGGGATATCTTGAAGCAGCTTTGGGAATACCTAAGCTTCTCGGCGATGTTTTCGGCATGGCGCTGTTTGCCGTTATGCTCGGGCTCGGCAGATCTCTTTACGCGAAATACGGCAAAAATATAAGCCTGTTTCTTGTTTTGGGTTTTGCCTCAACATTCCTGTGCTATTTCACCGCAGTTTTTGCTCAAAACTCCGTAATAGGGCTTTTGGCATGCGGTTTAACGGGTTTCTGCACATCAATGCTGTGGCCGGGTACTCTCATATACACGGCTGAAATTTTGCCCGGCGCAAATGTTGCCGTATATGCTCTTCTTGCAGCCGGCGGAGACCTCGGCAGCTCTGTTGCGCCGTTTCTCGTGGGCAAGCTCACAGACACTGTTGCTGCAACATCAGCCTCTGTTCCTCTTTTTGCCGCTCTCAGTCCGGAACAGGCAGGTTTTAAATGCGGTCTTCTTGCCGCATCACTTTTTCCGCTTGCCGGCATCGCCGTAGCTGCATTAATGAAGAAAAAAGACCCAAACCCCTTGCATTAAAAAATCTTTTATGTTATAATAGCCTTTAAAGGAGATTATTGGTTTTATGCAAAAAATGAGTTTTAAGGAAAAAGCTGCAAACTTCTGGTATTATCATAAATATCACACTCTGGCAGGCATACTCGGCGCGACAATTGTTATTACCGGCATAAGCCAGTGTGCCACAAAACCTTCGTACGATTTTGACATGGTCTACGTTTCTTCAAACTATTGTCCCACGGCGCTTCTGGAACAGAAAACGGCAGAAGTTCTGGGAGACTTAAACGGTGACGGAGAAGCGCATGTTTTTTGTGACAGTGTGATAATTCCCGAAGAGCCGAAAAGCGATGCGGACTTTGATATGCTGCAAAAACTCACGTTAACTTTTGTTGACGGCGAAAGCCGTATATATATAATGGACAGCGATTATTTCAAAGCCGAGCAATTTGCCGAAATGTTTGAGGATTTAAGCCTTATTCTCCCCCGGGAGAAGCTTGGCGGCGCCATAGAATACGGCGGTGTTCCGATAGCAATTCCGACATCATCGTGTCCGTTTCTCAAAAATGCCGAAATTAGCGGAGAAAACTTATATGTCGGCATTTTGGCAAAAACCGAAACACAGCAAAACAGCGTAAAAAATCTCGACGCTCTTTATGACGCGTCCGTAAATCTTATAAAAACAATGACGGAGTAGTGATAACAATGGTTGAATTTAAAGAAATTGCTTACAAAAGATTCGGCAGATGTATCGCCGCATATGACGGAACGGCAGAGCTTTTCGTAACTCTCGACATAGGTCCGAGAATAATACGTTTTGCGCCGCAGGGCGGAGAAAACATTTTTAAAGAAAACGAAAATTTCGATCTTTCCGAAAAGGAAGAAGATTTTAAACCTTTCGGTTCTCTGGGCTGCTGGCACAATTTCGGCGGTCACAGACTTTGGACAAGTCCCGAAATCATGCCGAGAACATACTTTCCGGACAATGTTCCGTGCAGCTGCGAGACAGACGGAAACGCACTGACACTTACTCAGATTCCTCAGGAATACACAAAAACGGCACTGTCTTTGAAAATTGAGTTTTTGGGCGGCGGTGAAGTTAAAATAACTCATTTTGTTAAAAACATCGGCGCATGGGATATAAAGCTTGCTCCGTGGGCAATAACCGTTATGGACAAAGACGGCACGGAAATAATTCCGCTTCGCACCGAAGGTCCGAAGCTTTTGCCGAACAGAAATATTTCGCTCTGGACATACACTCGTCTTTCGGACAAGCGTCTCAAAATGCTTGACAAATATATTTTGCTTTCACAGACAGATGCGCCGAAATTTAAAATCGGCATAAACAATGCTTCGGGTTTTGCTGCTTATATAAAAGGCAGCGACATGTTTGTGAAATATTTTGACTATGACGATAAAGCCGAATATCCAGATAACGGCTGTAATTTTGAAACCTATACGGATCAAAATATTCTCGAAATAGAAAGCCTTGCGCCGCTTAAAAATTTGGCGCCCGGGGAAACGGTCAAACACATTGAGCGCTGGAAAATAATAAGCGGCGTTGCGCTTCCCGAT
>USAP01000181.1 GCA_900552775.1 uncultured Eubacteriales bacterium
ACGGGGTAATTATTCACAAAAATCAAAGACCTAAAAATTCGCGCATTTTATCGCAGCATTTCTTCGCTGTTTCCATATCTTCCATCTCGCAGAAAATTCTGATAAGCGGTTCCGTGCCGGAGAATCTTGCAATAATCCAGCCGCCGTTTTTAAAGTAAATCTTAAGTCCGTCCATATAACTTACGCGGTCAATCTCATATTCGTATTCGGGAATTTTCTTTTCTTCAAAGAGAAGCTTTTTGAGTTCTTCTTTTTTCTCTGCCGAAAACTTAAAGTCGGTCTCGCACATTTCGCATTTACCGTAAATCGAATAGATTTCGTCAAGCAGTTCCGAAAGCTTTTTGCCGGTTTTTGAAATAAGCTCCACAAGCAGCGTTGACGCAAAAATGCCGTCTTTGCCCTTTATATGTCCGCGGATTGTGAGACCGCCCGAGCTTTCGCCGCCTATGAGCGCGTCCGTTTCCTCCATTTTTGAGCTTATGTGTTTAAATCCTACCGGAACTTCATAGCATTTCTGTCCGAAGGATTCCGCAATTTTATCAAGCAGATGACTTGTGGCAATATTTCTTACTATATCGCCCTTCCAGCCCTTGTACTTCAGGAAGTAATAATAAAGCAGCGCCATTATCTGGTTCGGATGAATGAAATTGCCTTTATCGTCTATTATTCCTATTCTGTCCGCGTCACCGTCTGTTGCTATACCGAGGTCATAACCCTCCTCCGTAACAAGCTGGCGCAGTCTCTGCAGCGTTGCAGCGGAAGGCGACGGAAGCTTGCCGCCGAAAAGCGTGTCGTGGCGGTCGTTTATGATATCAACATCGCATCTTGCCGTCATAAGAATAGTCTGCAGCGATGTTCTCGAAACACCGAACATCGGGTCCAAAAGCACTTTAAGATGAGCCTTTTTTATAGCCTCCATATCCACCATGCTTATAATACTGTCTATATATTCGTTTGAAATATCGAGATATTCTATTATTCCGCTTTGGAGACCTTTGTCAAACGGCATGGATTTGACCTCCACGCCTTTTGCTATTCTCTCCTCAAAAAGCGCAGTGCGCTCCGCAGCGGCATCTCTGCCGCCTTCGGTAAATACTTTAATGCCGTTATACTCGGCAGGGTTATGGCTTGCCGTTACAGCCATGCCGTATTTTGTGCCGAGTGTTTTAACTCCGAACATAACAAGCGGCGTCGGTGCTGCCTTTTTGATGAAAAGAACTTTTATGCCATTTGCGGCAAAAACTTCTGCCGCCCATGCTGCCGATATGTCTGACAAAAATCTTCTGTCAAAGCCTATTACTATTTTATTGCTGCCGTTTTCTTTCATCTCATCGGATATAGCCTGCGATAAAGTACAAACATTTGCTTTTGTAAACTCATCGCCGATTATTGCACGCCAGCCGCCCGTTCCGAATTTAATCATTGTTTATCAAACCTTTCTTCCGCAAAATATGTAATGCCGCGCCGCGGAAAGCACGGTATCCGAGATTTTCTCTCTATGATTTCGGATTACTTTCTTTCTGCCAGAACTTTCTCGCAAAAAGCCAGCTCTTCCGGAGTGTTTACACCCACAATTTCTTCCGCGTCATACGTTGTATAGCTTTCAACTTTCCTGCCCTCCGCTATGAGCATTTTGGGCAAATCCGTAAGGTAATATTCACCCTGCGCATTGTTGTTTTTAAGACCTTTCAGCATTTCAAACATAAGCTTTGCGTCTGCCACGTATACACCGACATTAAGCTCCGTTATGCGTTTTTGCTCATCGGTGCAGTCTTTTTCCTCCACAATATCTTTGACGCTGCCGTTTTCGTCTCTTATAATTCTGCCGTAAGCCGGGGGATTTTTAATATCCGCCGTAAGAAGCGTGAGCGCCGCTCCGCTTTCTTTGTGTTTTTTGCAGATAGCCTTGTAAGTTTCCTCTTTAAAAAGCGGCATATCGCCGTAAACTATGAGTACATCTCCGTCATAGCCTTCAAACTCGTCTTTAGCCATCATAACGGCGTGCCCCGTGCCTTTCTGCTCGCTCTGTACGGCATAAGCATAGTCTTCTCCGGCATATGCGCGAACCTTTTCACCCATATAGCCTATAACTATGCATATGTCTTTTTTATTAACAAACGATATGTTTGAAAGAACATATCCCAAAAGCGGCTTTCCCAAAGCTTCTCTCAGAACCTTCGGAAGATTGAATTCTTCGGAATGAAGTCTCGTTCCCTTTCCCGCCGCAAGTACAATTGCTTTCATTTATATCAATCCTTTCAAAATTATATTTCTCCGTCAAACCTTACCCCGCTGTCCTGCTGCATAATCTGAGCCGGAAAACCGAGCGCATTTACGGCTTCTATTATTTTGCCGCAGTCTTTATCATCGGCGTAAACATAGCAGCAGCCGCCTCCTCCGGAGCCGTTTATCTTGCCGCCGTACGCCCCGTTTTTCTTTGCGGTTTCCAAAATAAGTTCTATTTTATCGGTTGAAATCTTAAGCCCGTCTCTCAAATTTGCGTGGTGGCGCGAAATAAGTTCTCCGATTTTTTTGTTGTCTATATTGTTTTCTTCAAACATTTTCTTCGCTTCAAGCAAAATTTTATAGTTGTCTATATCCGCTTCCAAAACTCTGCGGTGCTCCTCATCAAGCTTTGCTGTGAACTGCATATTCTTTTCATCCAGAAAATCCTGCACGCATGTTATGCCGAAAGGTTCCAGCTCTTTGATAGCCTCAAGCGCCGGAGTTTTCGCATTTGCCAGAACGCGCGTTGTGTCTTTCTGATCCAACGAATCAAAAAGAATAAATTTGCCGGGAAGCTTTGCCTCAAATGTCCGAACGGTTGTATCGTCCGTGTAAAATCCGAGATTTACAAGTCCTCCGAGAGCCGAAGTATAGTGATCCATCATTCCGCCGGGCTCGTTAAACTCCGCAACCTCGGCGCAAAAACCGAGATACGCGATTTTCTTCGGATCGTCCGCATCAGGAGAATCAATGCTCTGTAAAAGAGCTTTTATAAGTACGATTATCATTGTGCTTGAAGAACACATTCCTTTGCCTATCGGAATTTCCGAGTCCATTTTTATATCAAGTCCCGAAAGCTTATATCCGTTTTTAAGAAGCACATTAACAGAGCTTTTAAGATAGTCTCTGTTATTTTCATACTCAATGGGTTTTGAGAGATCTATTTCGTATTCATCATAAAGTCCCTCATCGTTTTTTTCGCCGAGAGTATCTATTTTGCTGTCTCTGATCCTGATTTTTATAAGCGAATCATCTCTTTTTCTCACTTCTGCCGAAAAACGAAGATTTATCGCAACCGCAATAACCTCAAGCGAAAGATAATCAAGATGTTCGCCGAAAAGGCACAGCCTGCTTGGTGTGGAAACCCTGAAATTATTCATTTTACCGCATCCTCCTAAATAAGT
>USAP01000182.1 GCA_900552775.1 uncultured Eubacteriales bacterium
GCATATTTCACCAACTCGGCGAACGAATGTTAAGAAAACTTTTCTCATTGTTTGCGGCAATCGTTTTTGTTGCAGCGCTTTTTACATTGCCTGCGTCAGCTGCCATAGTTCAGGATATTCCGACAGAACACCAGCAAGGCAAAGTGCTTATCTGTGAGTATACCAGAGAAGCCGGCGTTTCAGCTGACTTTAATGCAATCCTTCAGTTCAGAGCTGAAGCCTCTTCCGGCAATGTTGCATGGCCGATATTTGTTTCCGTAAAGTCTGATTGTATTATGGGCAGTACAGGCTCCGGTTCTTTAAACGAAAAGCTCTGCACCCTAGATCCTGATACGAAATATGAAGTAATAGTTTTGCTTGCCAATACAACTACAACAGGTTACAGATGCCACTATCGCGTTTACGTAAACGGTGTTTGCATAACAAAAAACAAGTGGACTTCCCCTGTAGATGTTATTGAGACAAGTACAGGCGGTTCATATGACACAATGAAGTGGACAAAAATCGACTATAAATGCCCGTTTGCTTTTGTGGGTGCGTTAAATTCTATAGATCAATTTGACGAAGACGCTTACAAAGCTTTTATAACGGGCTCATCCGACAGCGCTGTAGCAATAACATCATCCGACAGCGGATTTGACGGATTTAATATCATAATAGACGGTTCCAACGGCTCCAAAACTGTTTCAGAGCTTAAAAATTCCTTGACACTTTCGGACGGCGCCGACATTGTCTTTACACGCGGCGGCAGTGAATTAGGTCAAGACGAGTCTTTGCAAACCGGCGACAAAGCGGTTGTTTCTTCGTCAAATTTCAGAGTAGAAAACACTTACAGCATCGCTGTCAATGTACCTGAAATTACTTCGAATGTATACACAATAGATATTTTCACCTCTTCAATCAAAGGTATATTAAAATACACAAAGCTTGAGCAGATTCTTAAAAACATTAAAACAGCGGAAGGTTATGCCATTGACGGCATATATAATGGTGACGTAAAAGTTTCCACCAACGCTTTTGTGGAAAACGGATATACATTAAAGCTTACAAACGGAAGTACATACTCTTTAACGCTTAAAGACAGCATTGTGGCGCCAAAGGCAGACTACGCATATGTTAATCTTAATGAAAGTTTTAACTGGCCCGCGGCAAGTTCAACAAACAATATAATGCTGCTTGAGTTTACACTGCCCAAAACCGTGTCAAGTGACGTGGAAATCCGTCCTGTTGTAAATCTTGATGCAGGTGGTATATCTGCTAATTTTATATTCCTCTACGATTCCTCCAACTGCAGAATAGCAAATAACTGGAGCGAAAATTATCTTGACATACTTAATGAGAAAGTCGGTAATGCAGAATCCATAGATTTTAAACTCATTGTGGATCTTAAGAGCGAATCTGCTGTACTTTATGCAAACGGAAAATTTATTGCCGAAGTAAAAAGTGATATTTTCAAACGCTATTTTACAAATGGCGGGAATAATAATACAGGCGCATATCAGCAGGTTTATATGAACCATATTTATAATACTCTTACCTGCACATACATCGAAAACAAAGAAAATTGTGAAAAAGATATCTCTGCCGATAAATATGATGTTTTAACCGTTACGGAAAATGACGGTGCATTATCTGCAAGCACACTTGCTTATTCTGACGGAATGTTGATATTTGCATCATATGACGAAACAAGCGGCAGACTTTTAAATGTAAAATGTGTAGATACTCAGGAACGTACAGCGTGCGTGGCTGAGCTTGAAGCGCCAAAGAATACGGGTAAGGTTAAAGTATTCCTTTGGTCCGATGAGCTTGTTCCCAAAGCGGTTTACGAAAAATAAATAAAAGCTTATAAAAAACGACATCATTAATGAACCGACCCCCAAAAGTCAGACCAAAAATCTAACGATTGGGGGTCGGTTTTTGCATGGGAAAAACTATTTGACGCACACAAAACAGTCGCATGTGCGTACAAATTTTATTTGCGCGAACAACGCACGGTAGATTCGTGAATCTACCCTACAGGCTGAATTTTATCTGCGTGTAAGGGTTTTATTTGCGGATACAACAACACTGAACGCAAATAAGCAATATGTTGTATGGCGGTATGAAAACAAAAAGGGTTGCGGCTAAACTTTACTTTAACCGCAACTCCGGCTTTATTGGACGAAAAAACCTTTTTCCTATCGCCCTATCTTAAAAACAATGATGTATCCGAAAGATATTTCTTAAAGTTTATCAAATCAATTTCAGGCTTTCTGCCGGCTCTGATTTCATTTTTTATATATGTTCTCAAATCAGTCATAAATTCTCTCACAACAGTCATATCGCGTACGGTTGTGTATTGGTTTGCGGGTATACGCACCGTCTCGCAAAGAGAAATTGTGCAGTCGCGCTGTTTTATCAGCCTGTCAAGCTCGGAGAGAAAATCAAATTCGGATATTTCGTTTGCACTATAAGTCTTTGCACAGGTATAAATCGTCAGGAACTCATCTGCCAAAGCTTTATACTGCATTGCGGAAAGCCTCCATACGCTGCCCTTTTGAGAGCTGATATTCTCCGAAAAATATTTGTAAACACTTTCTGCCATGCTCTGAGACTTTCTGAGGTAATCCGTAAATTTGTCCTCATTGTCCGAAATCTTTTTAAACTGTGCTGCCGGATAATCCTGCGGATAAACATTGTTCTGCTGCAAATAGCAGCTTTTATAGTATTCAAATATATCTTCAAACAAGTTTTTGCTTACATATCCGTCAATTATAAGGTCATTTTGAATTTTAAGAGCATTATATGCACCTGCCGTATCTTCGGGGAAATTGATATACGCGTATTTTTTCAGCAAATCATCTTCGGTAAGACCCGAATTCGGATTCCAGGAAAGTTCGGCAAGAACGGAATAATTATAATCATAGCAATATTCAAAAGCTCCGTATGCTATCATGCCTTCAAAATTATTGCGAATGGCAACGTCTTTCATCATATATATATTTTTTGTTGCCTGCGTCGGCATAATCCAATGGAAATAACCTGTTATGGGTTTTCCGATGCTTCTGAAAATTCCGTTAACGTCTTTTTCGCGTTTTGAGAAAAAGTCTTCCGTTCCGAAATAAGACCACCAGTCAATTACAACTGTATCATAAATACCTTCTTTTTTGAATCTTTCGCAAAGCTCTTCATTTATAAGATTATTGTCAAAAAGCATATCATGATAAAGGTATACATTTTCCATTCCGCGGGACTTTAAGTATTTAACTACTTTTATAAGATAATCTACCATGATTTCCGTATGGGCTATGCCTTTGCACTTTTCACAGCGGCAGAACGGTCTGGAGCGGCCATCTCTATCGCGGTACGGCGCTCGCGTTTCTCGCGCGCTTCCTCTGCCATGTGGTGTCCGGCGTC
>USAP01000183.1 GCA_900552775.1 uncultured Eubacteriales bacterium
GCAAATACATTGTACCGCAAAAGAGGACTATTGAAAAATGTGCGTTTTTTGAAATATGATTGTACGTTCCGGTTGTTTATTAAATCCCTTATGAACATCCGCACCATACCGAGTGTTCTTACAGAACTTGAAAGGTTTTGTATGACACTCGGTTTTTTATTGCCCCTTTTTAACTTGCACAAGCGGCAAAATGAACATCTACGCCCTGTCTTGTATGTACCGAAACATTGTTTTCGGGCAGTTTTTCAAGGTCGGGTATTTCAATATTGCCTATGCAATTATAGTGAATTGTGAGCTGCTGAACGGTTTTACCGTCAATCTTTTCGGACTGATGCACTTCAATTTTTTCAATCAGTTCGTTTAACATTCTCGGAGTAAGTTTTCTTGCTCTGGTATATTTACGGACAGAAGCCGTAAACATATCAGCCGTTACAGCTTTGCTTTTTTCGGTATTAAGTTCCGTTTCCAATTCCTTAATGCGTGCCGTGACTTCTTTTTGCTCCGATTCGTATTTGACAGATAACTTTGCAAATCTGTCATCGCTTATCTTGCCGGAAACATTGTCCTCATAGATATGCTCAAACAAATTGTCGAGCTCGTCATTTCTTGCATTTAATGTATGTAATTCTTTTTGCTTAAATTGTCTTTCCTGCTCTGCCGCTTTTATTGAGTGTCCCATAACAATTTTAGCAAATTCACTCTCATACTGCGTTGCAAGTTTTGTTAAGCGTCTGATTTCGCCAAGTACAACCTTTTCCAAAAAATCAACCCGTATATAGTGTGTTGAGTTACAGATTTTCCGTTTGCCTTTGTTATATCCCGAACAGTTAAAATATTCTATTTCGGGATTTGCCTGATTAAAGTGATACCATAAGTTACTGCCGCAGTCAGCACACACAAGCAACCCGGCAAACATATTTTTTTCGCCGTCCGATTTCTGCTTTTTGCGCGTTTTTCTGCTCCGTCTTTCTTGTATTGTTTCCCATACGCTGCGGTCAACAATAGGTTCGTGAACATCTTTGAATACAACCCAATTTTCTCGGTCATTTACTATGCGCTTTTTATTTTTGTATGACTTTGAATAGGTTTTGAAATTCAAGACATCACCGCAATATTCTTGTTTTGTCAGAATTGAAACGATTGTTGAGCTTTTCCATTGACAGCTTAAAGTGTTTTTCGCACCCGGTCTGCCAATGCCTTTGCTTTGCCAATAGCTTGTGGGAATAAGGATATTTTCGCTTGCGAGAATATCCGCTATCTGATGAGGTCCGATTCCGTCCATTGTCATACTGAATATCCGTCTGACAACAGCGGCGGCTTCTTCATCAACAACCCAGCTTTTGCTGCCGCCGGGATTTTTCATATATCCATACGGGGGCAATCCCATAGGCTCGCCTGCATTGCCTTTAATCTTATTGCTGATACGGCGTTTTTTTGAAATGTCCCTTGCGTACCATTCGTTAAAGAGATTTTTAATCGGAGCAAGTTCATTTTCGCCCTCTGCCGTGTCTATATTGTCTGATACTGCAACAAGCCTTATATCGTGCTCCGGCAAAAATTCCTCTGTCAATTTTCCGACTTCAATATAATTTCTGCCAAGTCTTGAAAGGTCTTTTACAAATACGGCTGATACCTTGTTGTCCTCAATCGCTTCAATCATTCGTATGTAATCGGGGCGATCCATTGTTACGCCGGAAATACCGTCGTCGCAAAAAACCAAGAGATTTGTATATCCTTTTTCTTTTGCAATTTTGGTTAGTAATTTTTTCTGATTTCCTATACTGTAACTGTCGCCTTCCAAATTATCATCACGGGAAAGACGCACATACAAAGCTGCGGTAACCTCTCTTTTTTTATTTTTTGACTGTCTCATAAAGTCCTCCTTTCTTGACAGTCAAATAAACAGTATTACCAATAATATTATACCGCGCTTTATTTGTTCTGTCAGCCGTATTCTGAAAATTTGTGAAGTTTTATTTCCCGTCCGTCATAAGACGGAGCAAAACCGTACCCAAAGTATCGGTTGAGTTTTCTTTGAAAACAGGTTTAACTACAAAGGTGTTTTTGTCAAAATCATATTGTTTCGGTTGTTCCAATTCCGAATTATCCTTTTTAATATTTTCATTCTCATTCATAGTCTTTTACCTCATACATATTTATGAATGTTTAACGACAATCTGACAGCCGGTGGCACGGCTCACGGGACTTTCACCCTCCGCATAGTTCTTATGCAACCGCCCAATGCAGTGACGCGTTCAAGACGGGAGTATCATTATTTCATCATAGTGTCATTGCTGTGCAAAATTGCCTTTTATTCTGCATTTACGGTAAAAATGTTTCTCGCTCCGGCATAAAGGAAAATGAAGTTGATAATCTAAGCCCCTGCCATCGTGGCGCATTTACTGTATAAGCTCTGCTATGACTGAATGTTGAAAGACTGTCTATACTGCGCCGGTGCGCTTTCTTTGTCAAAGAACATTTATTTTAAGCTATTATCAGCCTATCAAAACATACCCGATTTTGAATATGTTTTGATAGAATGATAATTATAATATCAGGAGCGTGGAAAGGGACACGCTCCGTCAATTTGATTTACGCTACATTGAATTGCAAAATTTTTGTTATGAGCTTTGTTTCCAATCTGCGGCGCATATCCTCATCAATGCACAAATGCGGATTCCCGCTTTCGTCATATAAAGTTCTTGTTGCAAGCGCTGAAATATAGCCTGAATAATGTTTTAAGACAATATCCATAGCGGTTACATCACCGCTTGAAGCTGCTGCAATGACGGGGAAGGGCACTAAACTTCGGTCATTTGTTATCGTCTTGTTCATTGCTGCTGTCCTCCAATCTTTTCTTTAATGCTTTCAGAGAGCTTGTCCTTTGGTACTGTACTGTTTTACGCACCATATTCAGTTTTTCCGCAATTTCTCTGTCTGTCATATCAAGAAAATACGACAACAAGATAATATCACGCTTGCGTTCGGTCAGAGATTGCAGAGCTTTCGCCAATCGCTCATTTCTTACGGTTACACTGCCTCCTAAAATATCAAATATATACTCATCTGCAAAATACTCGTCTGATACGCATAAGGATTGTAGCTCCTGCTCCGATAGTTCGTCAAAGGATATTTCTTTGTTCCTGCGCCTGCTGTATTCTTTTTGAATATTGCAAGCTTCATTTTTTAATACCCTTTTACAGTAACAATCGAAAGTATGCTGTTTATGTATTTCGTGTTTTCCGGGTTTCATTTTCTCACCTCCTTTCGCTGCCGCAAAGGCGGTGATTTGTTCCCTTTCATTATTACTACAACGAAACAAAAAATTTTGGCAAGGTTTTCGGTATATAGCCCAAAACATTTTTGGAAAAACACAAAAACATCC
>USAP01000184.1 GCA_900552775.1 uncultured Eubacteriales bacterium
AGACTTTTTTGGAGAAAATTAAAATCGAAAATTTAAATTTTAAGTATCCGGGCGCGGCAAAAAATGCGCTTTCCGATATTAATATTGAAATAAAAGACGGCGAATTCTTTTTGCTCTGCGGAAAATCGGGCTGCGGTAAGTCCACTCTTTTGAGAATGATAAAGCCTATGCTTGCGCCGGAAGGTGAAAAAAGAGGCAGAATTACAATTTTCGGAAAAGATTCGGCACTGCTTTCCGATGAAGAGCAGAGCGTGAAAATAGGGTTTATAACGCAAAACCCGGATAATCAGATTGTGTGTGATAAGGTTTGGCACGAGCTTGCGTTCGGACTTGAAAATTTAGGAATCAGCAGCGGTGAAATTCGGGCAAAAGTTGCGGAAATGGCAGCTTTTTTCGGTATTCATAAATGGTTTCACAGAAAAACAAGTGAACTTTCGGGCGGAGAAAAACAACTCTTAAACCTTGCCGGTGTTATGGTGATGCAGCCGGAAATCTTGATACTTGATGAACCTACAAGCAGGCTTGATCCGATAGCGTCGCATAATTTTTTGCAGACGGTTTTGAGGATAAACAAAGAAATGGGAATTACTGTAATACTTTCGGAACACAGCCTCGAAGAAGCGTTTTGTATGGCAGACAAAGTTGCCGTGCTTGAAAACGGGCGTATTTTTGCTTTTGGAACTGCGGAGAATGTGGCATTTAAACTGTATGATGAAAAAAATCCGATGGAAGAAGCGTTGCCGGTACCTGCAAAAGCTTTTTTTTCCGTAAATTCCGAAGGAAAATGTCCGCTTACGGTGCGGGACGGGAGGAAATGGCTTTCAAAAACCAAAATCCGAAAACCGGTTTTTGAAACGAAAAGTGTAAAAAAATCCGGTCTTGCTTTGGAATTTAAAGATTTGCGGATGCGTTATGAACGCGACGGAGAAGACATTTTGCGTGGTGCTTCCGGAAGAATATACGAAGGAGAGCTTTATGCCATACTGGGCGGAAACGGCGCGGGAAAGTCCACGCTGCTTTCCTGCTTGGCAGGAGTTTCTGTTCCGTACGGCGGCAATATAAGAGTGGCTGATGAAAAAAGAGTTGTGCTTTTGCCGCAGGAACCGCAGACTTTGTTTGCGCACAAAAGTGTATATCTCGATTTGCTTTATATGGCAAAGAAAACGGGATATAACGATGAAAAAGCGGATATCGCCGTGCGTAAAACGTTGGATTTTTGCGACATCGGCGAGCTTGCCGACAGGCATCCATATGATTTGTCGGGAGGAGAACAACAGCGCGCGGCGCTTGCCATGGCACTTTTGTGCAAACCGGATATTTTGCTTCTTGACGAGCCCACCAAGGGGCTTGACGTATATTTTAAAAAGAAGCTTGCTTCAAAGTTTACGGGACTTTTGAATCGAGGTATGACAATTGTTATGGTTTCTCATGACATTGAATTCTGCGCCGAATTTGCAGACAGATGCGCAATGTTTTTCGACGGAAAAATTGTGTCTGAGGGCGTTCCGAGAGAATTTTTTGCAGGAAAGGCATTTTATACAACAGCCGCTGCGAGAATGTCGCGTGGAATAGTTGAGGGAGCCGTTCTCGAGGAAGATATAGAAAAGGCTCTTGGCGTTAAGAAAGACAATGAAAAAAATCAGGCAGATAAGAGCAGTGAATTTAGTTTGCCCGAAAAAAAAATAAAAGAGAAGAAAAATAAAAAAATTAAACCTGTAAACATTATTATGGGTGCAGTGTTTGCGGCGGCTTTTTTGTTTATTCATTTAAAACTGTGCGGAAACTTTGACAATAAATTTGAATACATGTGGGAGGCGCTGAGCGTCATCATGCTTTTTTCGGCGCTGCTTAATTTTATTCCCAAACACGATTTTTCTGTAAGTAAGGCAGCAAAAACAGAAAAACATACGGATAAAAAAAGAATTGCGGCAGCTTTCGCAACGGCGTTGCTTTCTGCTGCCACTGTACTTTTCGGCGTTTATTTTTTGGGAGACAGAAAATACTATTTTATCAGTGTAATGCTGATAATAGAGTCAATGATTCCGTTTGCGATACTGTTTGAACAAAAAAAGCCGAAAGCGAGAGAGCTTGTTATAATAGCGGTTCTCTGCGCGGCAGCGGTTGGAGGAAGAGCGGCTTTTGCATTCTTGCCGCAGTTTAAACCGGTTACCGCAATAATAATAGTAACCGCCGTTTGCTTCGGAGGAGAAACAGCGTTTATGGTTGGCGCCATAACGGGTTTTGTGTCAAACTTTTATTTTTCTCAGGGTCCGTGGACCCCGTGGCAGATGTTTGCCTTCGGCACTGTGGGACTTGTGACCGGATTTTTTATCCAAAGCGGATTGCTCCGAAAAAACAAGTCGGATCTTTGCTTGTTCGGCTTTTTTGCCACACTGATTATATATGGGGGAATAATGAATCCCGCATCTGTGCTTATGATGCAGCCTTATCCTACATTTAAAATGATAATGTATGCATATCTCAGCGGTTTGCCGTGCGATTTGGTTCACGCAATGTCAACGGTTTTCTTCCTTTGGTTCGGCGCAGAACCCTTGTGCGAGAAGCTTGAGAGAGTAAAAATAAAATACGGTTTGTGAAAAAAATGAATTTTTTTGAAAAAAGTTCAAAAAAAGTCTTGACAAAGGGAGGGAAGGGTGGTATAATATAGAACTGTGCCACGGAGAAAGCCGAAGGCAGGAAGAAAAAGATTAAAAAAGTCGAAAAAACTTCTTGACAAGAGGGTAAGAAATGTGGTATAATAAATATGTTGTGCCGCAAACAGCGAGAAAAGGAAATTAAAAAAAGTTCTTGACAAGCTGATAAAGATGTGGTATAATGAAACTCCACTCATTGAGTGAGAGGTTGGACTTTGAAAATTAGATAGCGTAAAAGGGCTCAAATAAAAATTTGAGTTAAAGAGATTGCAAAGCAATCAAAAGTACAAGCCAGTACAAAGAGTAAGTTAGAGCTGAGAAAAAGCTCAATGATATTTCATTGAGAGTTTGATCCTGGCTCAGGACGAACGCTGGCGGCGTGCCTAACACATGCAAGTCGAGCGGAGCCAACCGAAAGATTCCTTCGGGATGATTTCGGGGAAGCTTAGCGGCGGACGGGTGAGTAACACGTGAGTAACCTGCCCTTCAGAGGAGGATAACATACCGAAAGGTATGCTAATACTGCATAATATATTGGAATCGCATGGTTTTGATATCAAAGATTTATCGCTGAAGGATGGACTCGCGTCCGATTAGGTAGTTGGTGAGGTAACGGCTCACCAAGCCGACGATCGGTAGCCGGACTGAGAGGTTGAACGGCCACATTGGGACTGAGACACGGCCCAGACTCCTACGGGAGGCA
>USAP01000185.1 GCA_900552775.1 uncultured Eubacteriales bacterium
ATCTATTTTATCATTCTTTTGAGCAATACGCCTTATTGTAGAATTACAGGTTATTTGATCAACGATGCAATAATAGCCACAAACTCATCCTGTGTCAAGCCATCGGCTATAATTTGGAAGCCAACATTGTGGTACATAAACTGTGCATAGTAATACCCGTTATCGGAATGTCCGATTGCCACCTCTACATTGTTGATAATGGACTTTTCTTCGGTCGCTTCAAGAAAAGCATAGTCGCATAGGGGAAGAGAGTCTTTTTTGATTTCAATATTTACCGTTCTTGAATAGTCCTCGTTGGAATAATTAGACACTATACCATCCCAATAAACTTCGCCTGTGCCGCCATTCCTTTTGTAAATGCCAAAGCGCTGATCTTCCCATTCCTTAATATCATCGGGAACGGTTGGAAAAACATTGATGCCATAATATCCATTCAGTTCAGACTTATCCATTACAACAAAATCATCGCCCAAAAGGCAAATGTTGTGCCTGTCAGCCGACCAACCGTCAATCTGATGTACAATGATTTTGTTGTTAGCGGCAGGATTGTCGGGGGATTCATCCTTGCGTTCATCAAAGTAATCCTTAATTCCGGGATATAAGGCATCCTCTACTGTCCGGTCGGGCGGCGTTGTATGGAGCATTCCGCCCCGCCAAATACCAAAGCCTAACAAAGCAACAAGGCATAAACAGAACATTGAGGTTGCTGTACGGGTAAGCATTGTTCTTTTCCTTTTTTGCTCGGCAGCATACCGATCTCTGCGTTCAAACAGTACTTCCCAGACATATATGGAAGTTCCTGTGTTGCTGCTCACATTTATTGCTGCGGCAATCCTTAATAAAGGAACAAACTATCTGATGGGCGAAATATCTTTTGTATCAAATTCCGTTACGGCTATTTTACAGCTTGCCTTATCGATAGATTATGCAATTATAATGATTCATCACTACAGCGAGAAGAGACAGTTTTTTGATCAAAGAGACGCGGTTGTTGAGGCATTGGCAGAATCCATTCCCGAAATATCCGCAAGTTCGCTCACAACAATTTCCGGTCTTTTGGCGCTGATGTTCATGCAGTTTCGAATAGGTTTTGACCTTGGAAGGTGCCTTATAAAATCTATTTTCTTCAGTCTTCTCGCCGTATTTACTCTTATGCCGGGACTCTTGATGCTGTTTGGCAAATATATAGACAAAACACCTCATAAAAATTTTGTGCCGGATGTTTCGAAGCTCGGAAATGTTGTTTACAAGTTAAGGATGGTTATTCCGCCGATTTTTGTGGCAGTTTTAATTGTGGGTTTTATTTTTTCAAACAAATGCCCTTATGTTTATGATTCTTCCTCGGCAGAAACTGATCGTAAGAATGAAACTCAGATATCAAAAGAAGAAATTGACAAAGAGTTCGGAACGGACAATATTGCGGCTGTTATAATTCCTTCGGGTGATTATGACAGGGAAAAGCAAATGATAAGCGAGTTTGAAAGCTGCGGCGAGGTCAAAAGCGTTACGAGTCTTTCGAGCGTTGAAGCCATGGACGGGTATGTTTTGACAGACAGGCTCACTCCGAGGCAGTTTGCCGAACTTACCGATGTTGATGTAGAAGTTTGTAAAATGCTTTACGGACTTTATGCTGCGGATAACGAAGATTACGCAAAACTCGTCGGAAATATTGACAGCTTCGGTGTACCGCTTATAGATATGTTCATGTTTGTATATGACTTGAAGTCCGACGGATACGTAAGCTTTGACGGAGATATGGCAAATTCTCTTGACGATATGTATGTTCAGCTTGACAATGCCAAAAAACAGCTTATGGGTGAAAAGTATTCACGAATGCTTCTGAAACTTAATGTGCCTACAGAGGGTGAGGAAACATTTGCTTTTCTGGATAAAGCGCACGATATAGTTAAAAAATATTATTCAGACTACTATGTTGTCGGTAATTCGACAAGCAGCTATGATTTGGCATCGTCATTTGCCGGAGATAACATACTTGTCAGCATTTTAACGGTCGTGTTTGTTATACTTGTTCTTTTCTTTACGTTTAAAAGCGCCGGGCTGCCTGTTTTACTCATTGCAGTTATACAAGGCAGTGTATGGATTAATTTTTCACTGCCGTATCTTGAAAACAAGCCCATGTTTTTCCTGAGTTATCTTATAGTAAGCTCAATACAGATGGGAGCCAATATAGATTATGCCATAGTTATATCAAGCAGATATATGGATGTTAAGACAAAGAAACCTATTAAAGAAGCAATGTGCGAAACACTTAATTTTGCTTTTCCGACGGTACTTACTTCTGGTTCAATTCTTGCGTCGGCAGGATTCCTTATAGGCAAGCTTTCGACGGAACCTGCCGTTGTGTCAATAGGTAAAACGCTTTGCAGCGGAACGCTCATCTCAATGTTCCTTGTAATGGGTGTATTGCCCGAGATCCTGCTGCTTGGAGACATAATAATAGAAAAAAGTAAATTTTCAATTAAAAAGCCGCAGATTGTCAGAAAGGAAACAGGCAGATTTCTTGTTAACGGTCGGGTACGCGGGTATATAAACGGTTTTGTAGATGCAGATATTCATGGTATTGTCCGCGGAGATATGACAGCTAATATTAATATAAACAATATTAAAAGTGAGGATGAGGTGAAACAAATTGAAGAAAGCAATAAAGAAGATAAAAACACAGAAGAAAATTAATAATTTAACCGCACTCTTTGTTTCGCTTATAATGTTTTTTTCACTTTTCGGACCGCTGCTTAATGCTAAGGCTTCGGATACAGTGTCTATAAGTACAAAAGAAGATTTTATTTCTTTTGCACAAAAATGCAAAAGCGATGATTGGTCAGAAGGTAAGACATTTGAGATTTTAAACGATATCGATTTTGAGGATGAAATTTTTTCGCCCATTCCTGTTTTCAGCGGTGTTTTTCACGGCAACGGTCATACGATTTCTGGCGTTAAAATCAGTGGAAAAGGCTCAAATATAGGCGTGTTCAGATATGTAAAAAGCGGTGCTTTGATTAACGGACTTTGTGTAAATGGCTCTGTAACTCCTTCGGGCAGTAAAAAGAATATCGGAGGAATAGTCGGTGAGAACAGCGGCAAAGTATCAAACTGCAAATTTATAGGTGATGTTTCGGGAGAAAGCTCTGTTGGCGGAATCTGCGGTTATATTACACAAACCGGTGTTGCGGAAGGCTGTTCTTTTGAAGGAACATTATCTGCAAAAAGCTACACGGGAGGTATAACCGGTCAGAATTTCGGAACGGTTATCTCGTGTGAGAACCGCGGAAATATTAATAAAACCGTTGTCAGCTACACTTCCGGAGCAGGCTCCCTTTCGCAGCTGGAAGTCAAC
>USAP01000186.1 GCA_900552775.1 uncultured Eubacteriales bacterium
ACAGAAAATATGCCGATGAAGATGATGACACACAGGATGATGTAACTACCGATTATACCACCGAACCACTTGGCATATTAAGAGACGTCCCCTTTTTTCCTTCGGCACAAATTTTGTTCAAAGCTCCGCTCCCTTCGCATTGCGGAGTTTTTTTTTGTAAAAAAAACGGGCCACAGCAAAAATTATATTCGCTGCAGCCCCGTTCTTCAATGATTGTCGTTTTGCGGAACTTTTTCTTTGAACAGCAATGTAATTGCCCAAAGACCGGCAAGACCCACTATCGAAAAAATTATTCTCGGAACAAGTGCCAGCTGGCTTCCGAAAATCGAGCCGATAATATCTACGCCGAAAAGACCGATGGAGCCCCAGTTAAGCGCTCCGATAATAACAAGTATAAGTGCTATATTATCCAATTAAATCAACTCCTAAAAAAATATATCGGTGCTGATTTAAAGTTTAACCGAAAAAAAATTTTTTATACTTGTTTTACACAATTTCGCGGCGGCCCTCAAGCGCACGTGCAAGAGTTACTTCATCCGCAAACTCAAGATCGCTTCCCACAGGCACTCCGTTTGCAATTCTTGTTACTTTTACTCCGAACGGCTTTAAAAGCTTGGCTATGTACATTGCCGTCGCCTCGCCTTCAACACTCGGGTTTGTTGCCATAATAACCTCTGAAACGGAATCTTCGGAAATTCTTGCGAGAAGTTCTTTTATTTTGATATCGTCGGGACCTATGCCGTCCATAGGCGAAATTGCGCCGTGAAGAACATGATAAACCCCGTCATACTCATTTGTTTTTTCCATTGCCATCACATCTTTCGGAGATTCCACAACACATATTATGTCACGGCGCCTCTTCGGATTCGAGCAAATTGCACACGGCGATACATCCGTAAAGCCCTGGCAGACAGGACAAAAACTTATTTCTTTTTTTGCATTTAAAATAGCGTCCGAAAGCTTCTGTGCCTCATCCTGCGATGAACCAAGAATATAAAAAGCCAGTCTGTGTGCGCTTTTTCTGCCTATTCCGGGCATTTTTGCAAGCTCATTCACAAGGCGAGCCAACGGCGGTACATACTCATTCATTTAAAATGCTCCTTTCGGGCAATCAGAATAAACCCGGTATATTCAATCCGCCTGTAAGCTTGCTCATTTCACGGCTGGATTCTTCATCGGCTTTGCGCATTGCTTCGTTTACTGCGGCAATAATAAGATCCTGAAGCATATCAATATCATCGGGATCAACAACTTCCGGAGAAATAGTTATGCCGGTAAGCTCTTTTTTGCCGGAAATTTTTACGGTTACCGCGCCGCCGCCCGATGTTGCTTCAATTTCGCGTTCTTCAAGCTCCTGCTGCGCACGCATCATTTCCTGCTGCATTTTTTGCGCCTGCTTTATCATGTTATTCATGTTTCCTGGCATTCCCATGCCGTTAAATTTACCTTTAGCCATAATTTCTACTCCTTATTATCATTATATAGTTTAATTAAATTATCCTGTTCCGCTCTCTTTTCTTCTGAAGCGCGCTTTACGATAATATCCGGTCTGAAGCCCGCAAATCTTTCAATTAAAGATGCCAGCAAAGCTTTATTGTCCGTAATAATACCCGAAAGCGATGAAAATTCCTCATCAGAGTTAAAAACAAAGGCAAGTTTCCCGTCATTTTCTTCGATTTCAGCCGCAGAAATTGCCATTGAAACCTGCAAATTATTTCCCGAAATAAGTTCCGCTGTTATATCTGCAAGAGAGTGCTTTATTTTTGCAACATTAGCACTGTCCGCAGGTTTTGCAGCAAGCTTTGGCACCTCTTTTTTTGAAGATTTACTTTCCTTTGCCGAAGCCGGAGCAGCTGTAAAAACTCCGGAAGCTATTTTGCTTTCCAAAGCTGACAGTCTTTCCGCCAAAGCTTCGCTTGACAAGTCATATACGGGGTTTGTCATTTTTATTACGGCAATTTCAAGTGTCAGACGCGTATTTAAGCTTGTGCGGAAAAGCATTTGTGCCTCGGACGCAAGCTTAATCACATTCACAAGTCTTTCCGGTGTAAAAAGCGCAGCAAGTTCCAAAAGCTTCTGCGCATCATCCTCCGAAACGCCAAGCGCCGCAGAAGGGTTTTCCGTATATTTGCAAAGCAAAATATTTCTAAGCTGCATTATTAAATTATCTGTAAAAGACGGAATATTTTTTCCTGATGTCACCGCGTCCGAAATTGCGGCAAATGCAGATTTAACATCGTTTTTTGCAATACTTTCAATAAGTTTTTCGGTATATTCATTCTCTGAAGTGCCGAGAAAATCCGAAATCTGTGCGTAAGTCAGCCTGTTGCCGCCAACCGAAATACACTGATCGAGAATACTAAGTGCGTCTCTCATGGCGCCGTCAGCCTTTTCGGCTATAAGCCTTATTGCACTGTCTTCTATGGCAGTGTCGCCGTCTTTTAATATTTTTTTTATTTGTTCTTCTATATCCGAAACGTTTATCCGTCTGAAATCAAAACGCTGACAGCGCGACAAAATCGTTTGCGGAATTTTATGCGACTCTGTTGTTGCCAGAATAAAATGCACATGTTCCGGCGGCTCCTCGAGAGTTTTTAAAAGTGCGTTAAATGCCGCGCCCGACAGCATATGAACCTCGTCGACTATATAAACGCGGTCCGAAAGAGCTGAACCCGAAAACCGTGCTTCCTCGCGGAGATTTCTGATATTGTCGACACCGTTATTGCTTGCGGCGTCTATTTCGGTAATATCGGGCATTGTTCCGTCGAGAATTCCGAGACAATGTGCGCATTTGTTGCACGGGTTTCCGTTTTGAGGGTCAAGACAATTAATCGCGCGCGACAATATTCGTGCCGTGGAGGTCTTTCCCGTACCTCTTGAACCGCAGAAAAGATAGGCGTGACCTATTCTGCCCGTGATAATCTCATTTTTAAGTGTATTTGTTATATGCTCCTGCCCCACAACATCGTCAAATGTAAGAGGGCGCCATTTTCTGTAAAGAGCTGTGTAAGCCACGTTTTTTCACCTCGCACATAAATAAATCGTACACCCCTTTTCTCGAATTACTCTTATATACGGTAATTTTGCAGCTTGCTGTTGCCGGGCGAACCCGCGGCACACACAGATGACCGCTTATCGCTGCTTGGTTCCCCACCTGACGAGGTTCACGGGTCTGTGTTGCGAAGGACCCGGCCGTCATCACTGCTCACAAAAGCCTGCTATACAAGAATAACCCTCAAAAAGGGATTCGCCCCTGCTGTAGCGGATTGCAGGTACAGGGCACCGCTAACTCCCCGACTAGTACGACTTTATTATTATAC
>USAP01000187.1 GCA_900552775.1 uncultured Eubacteriales bacterium
AAATAGAAAATTTAAAAAAGATATATAAAAACAGCCGCGGTGTTGAGAATTTAAACCTTGAGGTGCCGCGCGGCGAAATATTCGGTCTTTTGGGGCCGAACGGCGCCGGGAAAACAACGGCAATGAAAATCATGACGGGGCTGCTTAAGCCCGATTCCGGCGATGTTTTTATCGACGGATACAGTATTACGGAAAGATACGAGGACGCCATGCGCGGCGTCGGCTGCATTATAGAAAATGTATTTATGTTTAAAAACCTTACGGCGCTCGAAAATCTTATGCTGTGTGCGAGATTTTACAAAAACGTGGATGAGGCGCGTATGACGGAGGTTTTGGATCTGGTTAAAATGACAGCCTTCAAAAACGAGAGGATTAAGGGCTTTTCGCTCGGAATGAGGCAGAGAATGGGGATTGCAATGGCTCTTTTGTCGCGCCCCGATGTGCTTATTCTCGACGAGCCCTTAAACGGACTTGACGTTGAGGGTATGGTTGATATAAGAAATATACTCAAAAGGCTTTCAAAGGAAGAGAAAACGACTGTGTTTATCTCAAGTCACTTGATTCACGATGTTGAGCTTACGTGCGACAGAGTCGGAGTATTGCTCGAAGGGAGACTTTGCGATGTTTCCGATGTTTCCGAGGTTGTGAAAAACTTTTCGTCACTGGAGAATTACTACTTAAGCGAGGTGGAAGCAAATGAATAGCTTTTTGAGCGCGTATAAAAACGAGCTGTATAAAATATCAAAGAAGAAAAAGTTTATAGCAGCCGCGCTTTTGGGGGTGCTGGCTGTTGTGCTGTGCGGCGGACTTTCCGCGCTTTTGAACAGATTCGGAGGAGTCGGACTTTTGTACGGAGGCGAATTTGCCACAGGCTTTTTGCCGGTTTTTGAGTACACGCTGATTCCGCTCTTTACGATTTTTAACGCCACCGATATGTTTACCGGGGAATTTTCGTCGGACACAATAAAGCTTACGCTTACAAGACCCGTAACCAGGTTTAAAATATATTCGGCAAAAGTCATGGCGGCGGCAACCTTCCTTTTGGGCTTCCTTCTTTACTGTGCCGCGGCGGCGATTATCACGTCGTTTTTCTTCGGTGCAGGAAGTGCGAATACGGTCGGCGCACTGAAAGCCTATACGGCAGCCTTTGTTCCGCTTGCGGTGCTGATGCTTATGACGGTTTTCATTGCCAATTTCGCAAAAGGGAGCGGCGCGGCGTTCCTGATAACGGTGGTTGCCTTTATTTTGCTTAAGGTTTTGGAATTTGGCTTTCCAGGCGTTAAAAGCTTTCTTTTCACGGCGGGCTTTGACTGGTATAAGCCGCTTCTGGGCTCATATGTCAATTTCTTTGCGGTATTGAGACGTTTCCTGGTTTTTCTGGGAAGCGGAGTTGTTTTTTTCGGAGCGGGATATCTTTTGTTTGAAAAACGTTCGTTTTGAGACGGGGTTAAGATATGAAAATTAAATCAAAGCTGTATATTCAGGATATTTTTAAAATAGCTGTAACGATTTTGGTTGCGGCTGTTTTGGCGTATTGTTTAAAACTTGTGTTCGGGCTGTCGGGCGGCGTGCCTGATACGGTTGTGCTTATAAATGAGAACGGGAGAATATCGGATTTAGCAGCACGCATGAGTGAAACAGATGCAAAGGCACTGTATATTCAGTGCGATTCGGGAAGAAACGTGATAACTTTCGAAAATGAGCGCTACTCTGTGAAAACACAGGGAAATCCGCAGGAAAACAAGGCTTTTGTGCTGACGCATATACGCAGAGACGAGTATTGGATTTTTGCGGAAGTTATGTTTTCTTTTATTCTGGCGTATCTGCTTTGTTCGGTTTATACAGGCTATAAGCAGAGAGAACTTGTTTTTGAACCAATTCAAAAGCTTTTGAAAATAACGGAAAGCATTTGTGAGGGAAACATCAAAATACCGGTTGAATCATACGGTGAATATGAATTGGCTGAACTTTTTGACAATGTGGAGAAAATGCGCATCAAACTTCTTGACGCTGTGAATTACTGTGAAAAATATGATGATAACAGAAAGTTTCTGATGACAGGAATTTCTCACGATCTGCGCACACCCATTGCGGCGGCACGGGGATATATAGAGGGGATTTTGGACGGAGTTGCGGGCGAAAGCCGTGAAAAGCAGGATAAATATCTGCATGCGGCGCTTTCGAAAATAGAATCGGTAAACGAACTTATAGACGATTTGATGCTTTATTCCAAACTTGACGTCGGAAAAATTCCGTTTGAACTCTGCCCTGTGGACTTAAACGGGTATATCGCGTCATGCGCGGAGGAATATGCTCCCGATTTTGAAAAAGAAGGAAAGCGTTTGATATATGAAAATAAAACAGAAAATGCTGTCGTGCTTATTGACCCGATGAGGTTTAAGCGCGTTATTCAAAATATTGTCGGAAATGCGATGAAGCATACGGAAAGCGGAACGGGCGAGATTAAATTCATTCTCCGTGAAAATGCCGGCAGTGTGATTTGCGAAATATCCGATAACGGTGCCGGAATACCGGAAAAGGATTTGCCGCATATCTTCGAAAGATTTTACAAGGGCGAAATTCAGCGCAGCGGCAACGGCTCTTCGGGACTCGGGCTTACGATTGCAAAGCAGCTGACAGAGGGAATGGACGGAAGAATCTGGGCGGTGAGCCGCGAAGGACGCGGCGCAAGCTTTATGATATCATTTAAAAAATACAGCGGAGGTAACAAAACGTGAAAAAAGTGCTTATAATAGAAGACGATAAAAGTATTGCCGAAATAGAAAAAGATTACCTTGAGATGAGCGGATTTGAAACAATAGCGGTTGAAAACGGCACCGAAGGACTGGAACTTGCGGAAAAAGAAAAAATCGATCTTGTTGTGCTCGACCTCATGCTTCCGGGTACGGACGGCATAGAAATTCTGCGCCGAATAGGAGAAAAAAAGAGCTTTCCGATACTTGTGCTCTCGGCAAAAACCGATGAGACGGATAAAATACGTGCGCTGAACCTCGGAGCGGACGATTACATGACAAAGCCTTTTTCTATGGGTGAATTTGTTGCAAGAGTTAAAGGACATATAAAAATTTATGAGAAACTCAGCGGAAACGGAAAAAAGACAAATGTTATTAATATACATAATCTGACAATAGATAAAGATGACAGACGTGTTTTCGTAAACGGAAAGGAACTCGGGTTTACTCAGAGAGAATATGAGCTGCTGCTTTTTATGGCTGAAAATCCGAACAGGGTGTTTTCAAAAGATATGCTTTTTGAAAAAATATGGGGGTTTGACGCACTTTCCGATACAAC
>USAP01000188.1 GCA_900552775.1 uncultured Eubacteriales bacterium
AAAATTCAGATGTGTTTCCGGGAAATTTTGTTTTTCCGGAAACATTTTTTTGTAAAAAATAAAAAAGGTATTTACAAAATTGATTTTTTGGAGTAAAATAATAGTGAAGTTTTTTAAAAGGAAGTGACGGATAATGGACGCTCATCCGGGGCGAAGTAGCAAGAAAAATATTATTGAGCGGTTCATTATTTGATGTTCCCTGATAAATTGAGACCGCTCTTTATTTAAGAAGGGGGTCTTTTTTTTGTACGAAAAAATAAGTGAGTTTTTGACCGGCAGAAAATTTGCCGAAATAAGAAAGCTTTTGAACGATGCAAATCCTGTTGATATTGCACAAATGTTTGAAGAACTTGATGAAGAAGACGTTATACGTGTTTTCAGGCTTCTTCCCAAGGAAGTTGCGGCAGAAACATTCAGTTATATGTCAAGCGAAGCGCAGAAAAATATTGTTGAATCCATGACCGACAGAGAACTTTCCGGTATTATTGACGAGTTGTTTCTTGACGATACGGTCGACCTTATAGAAGAAATGCCGGCAAGCGTTGTAAAAAAAGTGCTTGCAAATACATTCGGTGAGAAACGAAGCCTTATAAACAGATTTCTTCAGTATAAAGAAGATTCTGCAGGCAGTATTATGACAATAGAATTTGTTGACCTTAAAAAGGAAATGACTGTCGAAAAAGCTTTCGAACATATCAGAAAAACCGGTGTTGACAAAGAAACGATTTATACGTGTTACGTTATTGATGCCAACAGAGTTCTGGAAGGTGTTATAACGGTAAAGGATTTGCTTTTGGCTGCGCCTTCCGATATTGTCGGCGATATTATGGATACGAATATTATATATGCAACAACGGATGAAGACAAAGAAGATGTAGCGCATATTTTCCATAAATACGATTTCATGTCGCTTCCCGTGGTGGATAAAGAGAAACGTCTTGTCGGCATTGTAACGTTTGACGATGCTATGGACGTTATGGAAGAAGAAAATACCGAGGATTTTGAAAAAATGGCAGCTATTATGCCGTCTGAACGTCCGTACCTTAAGACAAGTATTTTCGAGCATGCAAAGCACCGTATTGTGTGGCTTATGGTGCTTATGATTTCGGCAACGTTTACGGGGGCAATAATTTCAAGTTTTGAAGACGCTTTTAAGGTGATTCCTGTGCTTGTCGCGTTTATTCCCATGCTTATGGATACGGGCGGTAATTCCGGCTCACAGACATCTACGCTTATTATACGCGGTATGGCGCTTGGTGAGATTGAAGGCCGCGACGTGCTGCGTGTATGGTGGCACGAAATAGCCGTATCACTCATTCTCGGCGCCGCCTTGGCTGCCGTGAGCATTCTTAAAACGTATTTTTTAAACGGCGGAAATATCAGGCTTTCCGTCACCGTTTCGCTCAGCCTTTACGCAACGGTAATAATAGCGCAGTCAATCGGCTGTCTTTTGCCGATAGCCGTTAAAAAAGTCGGACTCGATCCGGCGGTTGCTGCGTCTCCCATTATAACGACAATTGTTGACGCGTGTGCACTTTCCATTTATTTTGCGGTTGCAAAAGCATTTATGGGATTATAATTTAACAATAACAAAAAACACTTCGGAAACTGCAAGTATCTGTTTTCGAAGTGTTTTGATATTATAAGTTTTTTTTCACAAAGTGTTCTATTCTGCTCAGAGCCTCATTTATACTGTCAATTGAATATGCATAAGAGCATCTTATGAAGCCTTCTCCGCTTTCACCGAAAGCATCGCCCGGTACAACGGCAATTTTTTCGCTCATGAGAAGTTTTTCCGCAAATTCAAGGGATTTCATACCGGTCCGTTTGATGGAAGGAAAAACATAAAATGCGCCGCGCGGTTCAAAGCACGAAAGCCCCATGGAGCGGAATCCGTCAACTATTACACGTCTGCGGTAATTATATTCGCGTTTCATGGATTCGATATCATTATCTCCGCGCCGCATGGCTTCTATTGCCGCATACTGACTCGTTGTCGGAGCGCTCATTATGCCAAACTGGTGAATTTTTGTCATTGCGGCAACCAGCGGGGCGGGGCCGCAGGCATAGCCGAGTCTCCATCCGGTCATGGCATATGCTTTTGAAAAGCCGCTTACAAGTACGGTGCGCTCCTGCATGCCGGGGATTTTGGCGATGGAAATATGTCTTCCTTCGTAAGTAAGCTCGGCATAAATTTCATCACTCATAACAAGGATGTTCGTATCTTTTAACACATCAGCTATTTCTTCAAGGCTTTTTCGAGGCATTATTGCTCCTGTGGGATTGTTCGGAAAAGGCAGTATAAGAAGTTTTGTGCGCGGAGTTATAGCGTCCTTCAGAGCTTTTGCGGTTAAGCGAAATTCATCTTCTTCGCGCGTTACTATCGGAACGGGAGTTCCGCCGGCAAGGCGCGTGCACGGAGAATAACAAACAAAAGACGGCTCCGGTATTAAAACTTCGTCACCTTCTGATATAACGGTTCGCAAAAGCAGGTCGATTGCCTCGCTTCCGCCGACAGTTACGAGAATTTCGCCGTCGGGTCGGTAGCTTAGTGAAAAGCGGCGCTCAAGATAAGCGGCAATTTCCTGCCTCAATTCAGAGAGACCGCTGTTTGATGTATAGTATGTGTGACCGTCGCGCAAAGCGCGTATTCCGGCGTCTCTTATATGCCAGGGCGTTACAAAGTCCGGCTCTCCCACGCCGAGAGATATTGCGTCTTTCATTTCTGCGGCTATATCAAAGAATCTGCGTATCCCTGACGGGGGAATGGCAGCCACTTTTTCGTTTATAAGCTTTTTTGTGTCTATCATAGCGAAACAAAACCTCTTTCGTCTTTCTTCTGCGGTTTGAAAACAAATCCGCAGTCTTTGTAGGTCTTAAGAACAAAGCTTGTGGAGGTGCTTAAAACCTGTTCCATGGGAGCGAGCGTTTCGGCAACAAAAAGCGCAACCTCCTTCATGGTTTTCCCTTCTATTATAAGAGCAAGGTCAAAGGCGCCCGACATAAGCCAGATTGTTTTTATTTCGTCATATTCATACAGCCGCTCGGCAATCTTGTCAAAGCCCAGGCCGTATTGAGGCGTAATTTTAAGCTCAATGAAGGCGGTGACCTTCTGCGAACCGGCTTTTTCCCAGTCGATAAGAGCTTTTTCGGCAATAATTATCCCGTCTTCCTTGTATTTTTTTATTGCGCTTTCAATATCGTCTTTTGTCATATTAAGCATCACGGCAAGCTGCTCTGTCGAGTAAGAAGAGTTTTTTTCCAAAAGCTCAAGGAGCTCATTCATAAAATCACAGTCCTTTC
>USAP01000189.1 GCA_900552775.1 uncultured Eubacteriales bacterium
CTTTCATGCATTTTTCGGCAATTTCGGAAGTATAGAAGGGATTCGGCGCAACAGTTCCCATCCCGCCTGTATTTAGACCCGTATCTCCGTCACCGGCGCGCTTATGGTCCATAGAAGAGACCATTGGAACAATTGTTTCGGAATCTGTAAATGCAAGTACGGAAACCTCGGGTCCTTCAAGAAATTCTTCAATAACAATTTTAGAACCGCTTTCTCCGAATACTTTGTCTCGCATCATTGAAATTACGGCTTCATTCGCTTCTTCTTTTGTCTGCGCTATTATAACACCTTTTCCGAGTGCAAGCCCGTCCGCCTTTATAACTACGGGAACGGGACTTTTTTCAAGATAGTCGAGCGCGTCGTGCTCATTATCAAAAACCTCGTACGATGCAGTGGGAATATTATATTTTTTCATAAGATTTTTGGAAAAAATCTTACTTCCCTCTATTATTGCCGCAGCTTTATTGGGACCAAAGCATTTTATTCCTGCCTCATTAAGCGCATCTACCGCGCCGAGTACCAATGGGTCATCGGGCGCCACAACCGCAAAGTCTATTTGTTTTTCGGCTGCAAATTTTACTATACCTTCAATGTCAGTTGCCTTTATATTCACACATTCCGCGTCCGCCGCTATTCCGCCGTTACCGGGAAGTGCATATATTTTTTCCGCTTTCTTGTTTTCCTTTATTTTTTTAATTATGGCGTGTTCTCTTCCGCCGCCGCCAATAACCAATATTTTCATAAAAACTCCGTTCCGCCCGCAGCAGGGGCTTTATATCCTTTTTTTATTAATGGTGGAAAAGGCGCATTTTTGTAAACGCCATAACCATGTTATATTTATCACAGGTTTCAATGACGTTATCATCTCTTATGGAACCGCCGGGTTCGGCAACGTAGGATACGCCGCTTCTGTGCGCCCTTTCAATATTATCCCCGAACGGGAAAAAGGCATCGCTTCCTAGAGACACACCCGTTATCCCGGCAAGATATTCCTTCTGCTCCGCAGGTGTAAAAGGTTCGGGCTTTTCACTGAATAAGTTCTGCCATTTGCCGTCTGCCAAAACATCAACGCAATCAGCCGAAAGATAAATATCTATTGCATTATCTCTGTCCGGTCTTTTAATACTCGGAAGAAACGGCAGCGAAAGAACTTTATCGTGCTGGCGAAGATGCCATAAATCTGCCTTTCCTCCCGCAAGACGAGTACAATGTATTCTCGACTGCTGGCCTGCTCCCACACCGATTGCCTGACCGTCTTTTGCATAGCACACGGAGTTTGACTGCGTATATTTAAGAGTTATAAGCGCAATGAGAAGATCGATTTTTGCATTTTCGGGAAGTTCTTTATTCTTTGTCACTATATCCGAAAGAAGTGAAAAATCAATTTTAAAATTATTTCTGCCCTGTTCAAATGTAACCCCGAAAACATCTTTGCATTCTGTAACTTCCGGCACATAGTTTTCGTCAATCTTTATTATGTTATAATTGCCGCCTTTTTTGCTTTTAAGTACTTCAAGAGCCGCGTCACTGTATGAAGGCGCTATTACACCGTCTGAAACTTCTCTTTTAATAAGTTTTGCGGTTGTTTCGTCACATTCATCGGAAAGTGCTATAAAATCGCCGAAAGAAGACATTCTGTCTGTTCCCCTTGCACGTGCATAAGCACACGCCAGGGGGGAATCGTCAAGCCCTTCGATATCGTTTACAAAGCAAGCTTTTTTAAGCTTTTCGGGCAGTTTTTTTCCTACTGCTGCCGAAGTGGGGCTGACATGCTTAAAAGAAGCTGCGGCAGGCATTGAAACTGCCTCCTTAATTTCTTTTACAAGCTGCCACGCGTTGAAAGCGTCGAGAAAATTAATATATCCCGGCTTTCCGTTTAAAATTTCTATAGGTAAATCTGCACCGTTTTTCATAAAAATTCTTGCCGGTTTCTGATTTGGGTTGCATCCGTACTTAAGGTCAAATTCTTTCATCAGTGAACCTCCGTATTTTTGTTTATTATTATTGTTTCGGTTTCCAGTGTTTCTATGTCAATACTGCGTGCACACAGAGAAATTTTATTATCTTTGTCCAAAGCATTCCAAGTTTTTTGGGCAAATGAATTGATATCTCCGCATATGCTTATGCGCTCAGGTTCTCCGCAGAAAGTCGGTATAGGATTACCGTCACATATGTAAGTGTGAAGAAAATGTCCCGTGCCGCAGAGCGAAGGGTATGAAAAAGTTTCTCTTACGCACGCGCTTCCATTACTGTCTGCGCTTTTTAAAATGCTCATTTTATATGTAAATTCTTTGTCAAAATTAAGCAATGCGCTTATGCGCGGCGTAAAATTGGGTGCATCTGGTTCAAACTCACGTGTTTCAAGCGCTTCTTCAAATGACTTTCCGTCTTTTAAAAAGTTATAAACCGTATCGGTCTGATCGCCGTTTGTAACAATAACATTCCTGTCCAAAACTCTCACCGGATAATATATTATAAGGCTCGGATCACTGAGCTTTGAAGGATCAAATGCGTTTATCTCAACATCTTCGCCGCGTTTTACAGAAATTCTGTTTCTGCTGTTTTCGCTGCGACCCATTATAAAATATACAAAATATGCTTTTTTGCCGTCCTCACTTTTTCCGGCAACTATGCCTCTTCCGACATATGGATTTCCGCACAAAAGCTTTTCTATATCATGATTTTCATATATATTCATAAAATGCCGTTCCTTTCTTGTTTTTGCAAATTTCACGAGAAATTTTTTCACATGCTCTCGGAAGAATATCCCACTCTGCTCGCTCCATTACGCGATGCTGAAGTATTTCGGGAGTGTCACCGCTCTTTACGGGAACTGCTTTTTGGAGAATGATTTCGCCGCCATCGGGAATTTCGTTAACAAAATGTACCGTGGCCCCCGTTATCTTTACTCCGCGGCGCAATGCTTCTTTGTGCACTTTAAGACCGTAAAAACCTTTACCGCAGAAAGCCGGAATAAGCGAAGGGTGAACATTTATAATCCTTCCCTCAAAGTGTGAAGTGAATCTGCTGCTTAAAATAGTCATAAAACCTGCAAGAACAATTAAATCTATTTCGTTCTTTTCAAGCAAACTTATAATTGATGGAGGGCAAATACCTTGAGCGAGCTCTTCTTTTGTCAGGTGTAAATGCTTTCTAATAATGTTTAGCTTTTTAATTGCTAACTTCAAGGCACAGACTATCGCTCCTAAGTACACTTTCAAACATAAAAGTTAACTTAGTCAAAACGTTAATTTTACTTAAAGATCGGAAGAGCGTCGTGTAGGGAAAGAGTGT
>USAP01000190.1 GCA_900552775.1 uncultured Eubacteriales bacterium
AACCGATAAATCCGCTGCGGGAACATCTGCCGTCGGAATGCAGGATCTCGGCAACGAGAAAAAGAAGACGAGCGGGGCGTTGCTTATGACGATAATCGTCCTTGCATTGTTTGCGGTGGTAACTAATCTGGTAAAAGACGGACTTACCACATGGATACCGCAAATTTCTCTGAGATGGACGCCGAAAACTCCGCATGAAGTTTTGTATTATATGATGGACTGCGAGAGAAAAGATTCCAACAAGCGTATTGCTTTTGTTAATGATGTGCCGCGCATAAACGGTTTGATGAAATACACCGGACTTTCGCGTGAAAAAGCGGTGAATTATACTATGATCGGCTGTAATGAGATAGCTTTGCCGGGGGGAATTGTTTTTGGCTTTGATCCGATGAATATTGTCAGATGTGTCCAAAACACCTTCTTTAACCGAGGCGATGATATTATAAAATCAAAAACATTTGATGAGTTTTATGATATATTCCAAGAAGAAATGTTCAATGATTTATGGGAAGCCGACAAAATCGGTCACGGATTTCAAACCATACGCAGCCGCGATTGTAATTTGGTTAGCAATATACTGATTGACGACTGCATAGAAAATGCCAAAAGCGTGACGCAGGGTGGGACGGATACATATATTGCCGTAGGTCTGCTCATAGGTATTCCGAACGTAATAGATTCTCTTGCCGTGACAAAACAATTTGTTTTTGATGAAAAGCAAATAACAATGGAACAATTGATTGACGCGCTGCGAAATAATTGGAACGGCCGCGAAGATTTGAGGGAATATATCTTAAAAAAAGGAATGTTTTTCGGCAATGATGATGATTGCTCTAACGGCGTTGCCAACAGATTTTTCAAAAGTCTTGACAATTGGAATACCGGCGATAATTATTTAAAAAAGCCATTAGTATTCGGAAATCTTGTCGGATATAATGAACATCATAAATTTTTTGGTGACAATACAAAAGCTACTCCGGACGGAAGATTTGACGGAGATATGATAAGCTTTGGAATCGGTCAGTCGGAGGGCAGGGACAGAAACGGACTTACGGCGCTGCTATCCTCGGTGGCAAAATGTGATCCCCTTTCGATATTGACGGGTCCGAGCGTTACAAATGTTTTGCTTGATGAACACTTGGTGAAAAAAGATGAAAATTTCGAAAAGCTTGTTTACCTGTTTGAAGCATATTTCAAAATGGGCGGAACTCATTTCCAACTCACATATGTTTCGAAGGAGGATTTAATTAACGCGAAAAAAACGCCCGATAAATACAAGAATTTGCGTGTAAGAGTTTCAGGGTTTTCCGATTATTTCGTGTTTTTAAACGAAGGTTTGCAAGATGAAATAATACAAAGAACGACGCATGCAAGATAGGATGTTTTGATTATGAACACAGCAATAATTTTTGATATTCAAAGAAATTCATTTGTTGACGGCCCCGGAATACGAACTGCCGTATTTTTCAAAGGCTGCAACTTAAAATGCAAATGGTGTCATAACCCCGAAAGTCAGTCGTCAAAGCCGCAGATAATGTTTTATAAGGACAAATGCACCGGCTGCGGCAGATGCAGCGGCATAACCGAGAAAAACACTGAATTTGTCTGTTTCAATGACGCAAAACAAATTTGCGGAAGGGAATACTCTGTCGAAGAGGTTTTCGGTATTATACAGAAGGATAAGTTGTTTTATGATACATCAAACGGCGGTGTCACCTTTTCGGGCGGTGAATGTATGCTTCAAATTGATTTTCTGTGCGAAATACTGAAAAAATGCAAAGAAAACAACATACATACCGCTGTTGATACCGCGGGATTTATTCCGTGGGAGCATTTTGCGGAAATACTTCCGTATACAGATCTGTTTTTATACGACATCAAAGCGTTTGACAATGATGTGCATAAAGAATCAGTCGGTGCAGAAAATGAATTGATTTTAAATAATCTAAAGAAACTCTTAGAATGCAGGGCGAACGTTTCGATAAGAATACCCGTTATTCCGGCAGTTAATGATTCAACGGAAGAAATGAAAAGCATCAAAGAATTTCTTACACCGTATAAGCCCGATGTTGAGCTTTTACCATATCATAAAATGGGGGAGCATAAATATAATGCGCTTGGAATGGGCATAACATCATTCAATATTCCGTCCGAAGAAAAGATGGAAGAATTAAATAAAATTTTTAAGTATTAATGATTAGCGTAAAAATGCTGTAGCTTGCAATGACAGACATTACGAAAAAGCGAAGGGACAAGCGCAAAGGCGGAAAAAATCCGCTCATGGCTTGATATATTCTTTGCCGAAAGATTACCGCAGCAGCAAAAATCAGCAGTCATATCAAGGGTATAATAAACGCCCGCTTGCAAGGTAACCCTTGATATGGCAGCAATTTACGCTATGTTATAACTAAGGGGCTGTTTAAAAATTACGTAGACTATATTATCATTTTGGAGCAAATTTTGGGGTTTACACAAAATCAGGGATTGTACCGTTAAATTTTCATGCCCACCACATTTCAGACGGGTTTTCATAAATAATGGCTTCTTTTAAAAGCGCCACCGCTTTTTCAAGTCCTTCTTTCGGAGACATTAGCGCATCTTCGTGTTCTATACTTATTGCTCCGTCATAACCCACGGCTTTAAGAGCGCTTATGATATTGTTCCAAACACTCTTTGAATGTCCGTATCCGACAGTGCGGAAAATCCATGAGCGGTTTAATATATCTGCGTAGCTGCCGGTGTCAAGAACACCGTTTGCCGAAGTATTTGCGCCATCAATTTTTGTATCCTTGGCATGGAAATGATAAATTGCACCGCGAAGGTATTTAATTGCTTCGCACGGATCGATTCCTTGCCAGAAAAGGTGACTCGGGTCAACATTTGCGCCGATAATATCGCCTGCGGCATCGCGGAGCTTCATAAGTGTGCGCGGATTGTATACGCAAAAACCGGGATGCATTTCAAAGGCTATGCGTTTTATTCCTATTTCGGCAGCAATTTCAGCCGTTTTCCTCCAATACGGAATAAGAACCTCGTCCCACTGCCAATTGAGAATATCAAGATATTCGGGAGGCCATGCGCATGTTACCCAATTGGGATTTTCGGAATTTTTGCAGTCGCCGGGGCAGCCGGAAAAACCGACTACGGTATCGACTCCGAACATGACTGCGGCTTTCATGGCATTGACAAATTCGCTGTGAGATTTTTCGGCAAAAGCTTTATCGGGGTGTACAGGATTGCCGTGACAAGCAAAAGCTGAAAATTTCATATTGTATTTTTTTAAAATATCTT
>USAP01000191.1 GCA_900552775.1 uncultured Eubacteriales bacterium
TGAAAAATGTGCCTGTCATACGATATAAATAAGGCGAACCACAATGTTCGTCTTTTTTCATACCCGAAAATTTTTTGACGGTCTTTTCTTGCGGTGATAAAATAAAGATACCGAAAAAATATTGAAACGGAGGAATGTTCAAATGAAACGAACAATATTTACTGCTATCACGGCAATGCTTGTCTTATCGACCGCCATATCCGCACAGGCGGCACATCCGCACGAATACACATGGCAAAATTCAAAGGTTTATGTATGCGAGTGCGGAAAGGAAAAACCGCTGTGTTCCTTAAAAGGCGAAAGAGTTATAACGCTTAATTGCAACGGCGGCTCGTTATACGGCGGAATTTACAAGACCGACATCACGGAAATGATTACGGAACAGAATAAAATTAAACTTCCGCTGCCGTACCGCAGCAGTGATTATCAGTTTGAGGGTTGGTTTACCGAGAGCGGAGAAAAGATGTCATCGGACAACGAGTATTATTCCGATACAACGCTCTATGCACATTGGAGCTTGACAGGAACACGCACTCTCACCTTTGCCGCAGAGGACGGCTCATATATCGAGCCTGTCATAAAACCGCTTGGCACAACTATATCTCTTGCGGAATTTATCCCAACAAGATACGGCTATGACTTTGACGGCTGGTATTCCGACCCGCAGACAAAAGAAAACCGTGCAACGGAGTTTACATTCAATGAAAGCGACACCGTGTATGCCAAATGGACGCCGAACGGCACGGCGATATATAAAGCACCTGTGGTGCAGAATGTTGCAACCGCTGATGAAGTCCTTGCTTTCGGAAACTACATTGACGAAAAAACGGGCGTACCCGTAACAAAACAATGGGTGGAACAGAATAAAAGATTAAATGAGCTTATGGAAATTTACAACGAAAAATTCCGTAAGTAAGCCTATCACACTTTTTGGGGGCAGCTTTTGTATAAGGAAACTTATGCAGGGGTTGCCCCCTATTTTTTATTATGGAAAGGACTGATATTATGCTTCAAATTTCAATGACAGTAAGGGATACCTCGTGAACAGACAGGAAAATCAAAAGACAATATATATCCTTCTCGGAATACTCTCGGTATTCGTTATATGGCTTGCGTTGATGGTCGCAGGCTGTTATGAGCAGGATATAAAATTGTTTGAACTGCTTGACCGTTTGACAGTGGCAATAAATAACCCTATGAATATAACCTTTAATGAGTATAGCCTAAAAGCCGTACTCATTTTTTTGTTTCTGTATGCAATGGGTATCGGCGTATATTTTTCGTCAAGAGAAAACCGCCGACCGGGCGAGGAACACGGCTCGGCTCGTTGGGGCAATGTCAAAAGCGTTGTTAAACGGTATATGGATAAGGACAGCTATAAAAACATTATTCTATCTCAAAATATGCGGCTCGGCTTAAACGCAAAAAAGCACAGGCGAAACCTTAATGTGCTTGTGGTCGGCGGCAGCGGTGCGGGAAAAACCCGGTTTTACGCAAAACCGAATTTAATGCAGTGCAATACTTCTTTCATAGTCGCAGACCCAAAGGGCGAAATGCTCCGAAGCATTGCACCGTTACTAATTGAAAACGGCTATGATATTAAGGTGTTCAACCTAATCGAACCGGAAAACTCGGACGGATACAACCCGTTTGTGTATATCCGCAAGGATGAAGATGTTATAAAGCTGATTTCAAACCTTATTCAGAATACAACACCGAAGAACGCACAGCAAAACGACCCGTTTTGGGAAAAATCCGAAATTGCACTTGATTCCGCTTTAATGCTCTATCTTCTGCACGAAGCTCCGCCCGAAGAACAGACCTTTGAAATGCTGATGTTTTTAATCGAAAACGCAGCAACCGTTGAGGACGAGGACGAAAGCGGCTATCAAAGCCCTGTTGATATTCTTTTTCAAGGCTTGGAGGACGAAAAGCCGGAGCATATTGCAGTACGGCAATATAAAATTTTCAAACAGGCAAGCGGCAAAACAGCGAAGTCGATCCTTATTTCAGCAGCGGTGCGGCTTGCGGCATTTAACTTGCCGGAGATAGCGAAAATGACTTCATATGATAATCTTGATATAGGCACTCTCGGCGAACGCAAACGAGCCATATTTTGCGTTATTCCCGACAATGACAATTCCTTTAATTACCTTGTCGGAATGTTATATACACAAGCCTTTCAAGCGTTGTATTTCAATGCGGACAACAATCACGGCGGCGAGCTGCCTATCCCTGTGCATATCGTAATGGACGAGTTCGCTAATGTCGCTCTGCCCGATAACTTTGAACGCATACTTGCAACAATGCGGTCACGGCGTATTTCCGTGAGCATTATTATTCAGAATATGGCACAGTTAAAGGCACTGTTCAAGGACAGTTGGGAAAACATTACGGGTAACTGTGATACGCTATTGTATCTCGGCGGAAACGAGCAGAGTACGCACGAATATATTTCAAAAATGCTCGGCAAGGAAACCATCGACACACGCACAAGAGGTATTACCAAAGGTCAGCACGGCAGCAGTAATACCAACTACCAAAATGCCGGGCGTGAGCTTTTAACGCTTGATGAAGTGCGTCTGCTTGACAACAGCAACGCACTTATTTTTATTCGTGGCGAGCGACCGTTAATTGATAAAAAATTCGATATACTGTCGCATCCGAATATTGCAAAAACCGCAGACGGCAAGGCTGTTCCCTACAAGCACAGCAAGTCGGAAAAGTATTTACAAAGCGATTTATCCTTTACAATAAACGAGGATTTATCAAATATCAAGCTATTGGAGGTTGACGGAAACGATGTAAAAACATTTGATTTCAAGAACCCACAACAAAATCAAAATTTGGAGGTATCAGACGATGAAAAATCAGAACACAGTAATGAAAATTGCGAAAGCACAGAAAATTCTCCGTAAGGCTAAACTTGTACTTACGGTAATGGCAATCATTATGACCGCACTCACAGGCACGGTATTTGCCGCCGACCCGCTTTCAACCATAAACAGCCTGTCGGACTTTATCTTTTCGGCAATTAAGGCAATCGGCTTTATTCTGCTCGGCTTCGGCGTTGTGCAGATAGGTCTGTCGCTGAAATCGCACGACGCATCACAGAGAGCCAACGGCTTTTTGACATTCTTCGGCGGTGTTATCATTGCATTTGCGAAGGATATTTTGGATATGATTATCTGAACGTTCAGATAATCATATTTATCCGAACTTTTGTATTATCTGAACTTTGCCTTGAAAATCTTGATTTT
>USAP01000192.1 GCA_900552775.1 uncultured Eubacteriales bacterium
GGTTTCGGGGACATACATAATATATCTTATTTTAAAGGAAATGCGCGGTGAAAAGGTAGGGTCTGCCGCAGCTCTTATATATGCTTTTTTTCTGCCCTCGATTACATACATAACGGTTTTTGCAAGCGAAAATTTTGCAATTCCGCTTTTTATGCTTTCGTTTCTGGAACTTATAAAATCATATAAAAGCGAAAGTACAAAAAACGTCTGTATTCACGCGGCTCTGTCGGGATTGTTTGTTGCATGCGGCTGCTTGATGCGCGGCGTTTCGCCTTTTTATATTTCGGCATACGCCGTCGGGATTTTAACGGTTTTTTATAAACACAGAAAGCTTTTGGCGCTTTTGTGCCTTACGGCGGCTTTTATGATTGTTACAAAGGGCGTCGGTTTTGCGCTTTTTGAAAGCGGAATCACGGAATACAAACTCGGCGAGCGTCAGGTGCCCTTTACCATGTTTATGCTGACAGGCTTTAACTTTGAAACGCACGGCATGTATTCGCCCGAGGATCAGGCGGTTTATTATGAGGCAGGCGGAGACACGGAAGAAATGGAGCGCATTATAAACCAAAGAATTTCCGAGAGAATCCACGAAAACGCCGCAAAACTGCCGGAACATTTCTGCCGCAAAACATACATTGCTTTTTGTGACGGTGATTTCGGAGGAGTTTATTGGTCATGCGAAAACGGCGAAAGCAAAAGCGGATTCACATGCGGATTTATGCGTTCGTATGCAAATATCTTCTATATTATTTTGCTTTTTCTCTGCGCTGCGGGTTTCTTCAAAACGCGTGACAAAAACATGTTCTGCATGGGCGCTTTGCTGCTTCTTGCGTTCTGGGGCGGTCTGATGCTGATGGAGGTGCAGCCGCGCTATCCCTTCGCCGCGGCGTATATGTTTGTTATTCTGGCGGCCTATTCGCTGCCCTGCAAAAAGCGTGAAATTTAATTTTTTTGCATCTGCGGGAACATTTTGTCGTTTCGTCCGTCTAAATGACAGAAACAACAAAAAAGAAGGGATGATTAAAATGTTCAGAAAAACTTTAAGCGTCGCTTTGGCGGCAGGTCTGCTTTTAAGCCCTTGTGCTTTTGCGGACGAAACCATTGTCAGCAGGGAGAATACCGCTTCATTGGCGGATGTCTCGCTGAAAGCCGTGATGAAGGCTTCCGAAACCGGAGAGGATTATATCATTGCCGAAACCAAACACGGCAGAAAAATAAGACTTAATATTTCGGACTCCACATACATAATAGACGGCACAAGCGGCGCGGCGGTGTCTCTTTCGGCTATCAAGCCCGGAGATGATTTTTACGCGGAATATTCGAGCATCATGACAAAGAGTATTCCTCCGCAGTCAAACGCGCAGCTTATATGCATAGGCTCGGCAAGCGGAATTAACCTGGTTTACGCCGACGAGGTTGTAAAAAGCGGCGACAGTGTTTTCGTTACCGACACGGCAAACGACCTTGTACTCAATATCACCGCCGAAACGCGCCTTATGCCTTACAAAACGAAAAACATTGTCGGCATTGACGACATTAAAAAGGGCTGCACGATTATAGCATGGTATGATGCGGTTACGCTCAGCCTTCCCGCGCAGGCAACGGCGACAAAGGCTGTTATAATACCGCCCGCAAGCTATCCTGCCGTTCCGATAAGCCGTCTCGGCTTTGCGGAGCACGCCTTTGACACCCTCTCTTCGTTTATGACTCTTCCGAAAAACGCGCCCGTGAAATTTCTCGACACGGAAAGCTTGAAAATTGCCGCTCTTCAGGCGGCGGATATCATAAAGGGCAAATCGGAGAGCCTGTTTGCACCGGGCGACAGCGTAACGCGCGAAGAGGCTGCAGCAATAATCTGCCGCATGGCAAAATATGCCGGCGCAGAGCTGCCGCAAGTGAAGATAAACCCCGAAGACCCTGCCTTTGCCGGCGTTTCCGAATGGGCGCTGCCGTATGTGTCAAGCGTTATGAAAGCCGGAATCATGATAGGCACCGACATAGACTTTGAGCCGAAAGCGAAAATCACCGAGGAACAGACAGCCCTTGTTATGGAAAGAATCGCGGACATGGTAAAAACAAACGACGAGTCGTTTGCCGACAAGCTTTCATCGCTTATGCCACAGGACAAAAACTACATGTTCTCGCCGCTTTCTCTTAAAACAGCTTTGGCAATGGCAGCAAACGGCGCGGAGGGCGAAACGCGCGATGAAATTCTTTCGGCTCTCGGAATAGAAAATCTTGACGAATACAATAAGTCTGTCAAAGAAATGATCGAAAACTACTCCAAGAGCGACATTTTAAACATAAACGTTGCAAACTCTATCTGGCTTAACACGGACAAAACCGCGGAAAATTTTTCAGATGACTTTGAAAAACTTATGAAAGAGAATTTCAAAGCCGACAGCGGCACCGTTACGGACAAGAGCATATCTCTTATAAACGACTGGGTTAAAGAAAAGACAAACGGCAAAATCCCGTCAATAGTTTCGGATAAAAATTCCGATTTTCTCGCAATGCTTGTAAATGCCGTATATTTTAAAGGCGCATGGCAGAACGATTTTTCAAAATCCGCAACCGAAGACGGCGTTTTCACGGACAGAAACGGCAAAGAAAACACCGTAAGCTTCATGCATGACACGGCGTGGAGACAGGTAAGCCAAAAAGACGGAGTTACAATAACCAAACTTCCGTACAAGACCTCGGACGGCAAAAACTCCTCAAATCTTGACGTTAGCATGTATCTTTTGATGAGCGACAAAGCGTTCAATGCCGAAAAAGAGCTTTCGGCTGCGAAATTCGATTCCGTATACACGGCTCTCTCAATGCCGAAATTCAGGATAGAATACAGCGCCGGCATGAGCGACATGTTAAAGAAAATCGGCATAAACAAAGCGTTTACCAATACTGCAGACCTTTCTTCAATGCTCACAGGCAGCGGCAGAACGCTTATAAGCGACGTTATCCATAAAACATATATAGATGTGGACGAGGAGGGCACGGAGGCGGCAGCCGTTACGGGCGTATCTGTAGGAGCCACTTCCCTTCCGCCCACTCCCACGGAAATCAATTATAACAAGCCTTTCACATTTGTTATAAAAGATAACACAAGCGGCGATATACTCTTTATGGGCGAGTATGCGTTTGCGGAGTAATTCCGTAAAAACGGAAAAATTCATATTTTAAAAAGGCGGGGCCGCCCAAAGTCGGTTGACATTGGGCGGTTTCGTCTT
>USAP01000193.1 GCA_900552775.1 uncultured Eubacteriales bacterium
GGTCGCAACCGATGCCTGCGCCGCGGGAAGGGTAAGAATAAACGGCAAAACCGCAAAGCCGGGCTCTGAGGTGTCGGAGGGCGACGTAATAGAAATTCATTTCGGGGAACGCCGCATACGTGCGGAGGTTCTTAAGATTTCAGAGCACGTCCCAAAGGACGCCGCCGCCGAAATGTACAGAATACTGGAGGGTTAGCCGTGAAAATTTTAAAAGAGTATCTCATGATTTCCCTCGGCGTTCTGATGGTTGCCGCAGGTATATATTTTTTTAAATTTCCGAACAATTTTTCCACGGGCGGAGTCAGCGGTATATCCGTTATTTTAAGCAAGATTTTCCCGATGGTTTCAAAAAGTCTTTTTGTGCTTATAATAAACATGGCGCTTCTCGCGCTCGGCTTTCTTGTTCTCGGAAGGGCGTTTGCCTTTAAAACGGTATACGGAAGCGTTCTTTTATCGCTGCTTCTTTATTTTTTTGAAAAATTCGTGCCTCTTTCGCAGCCGATGACGGCGCAGCCCTTTCTTGAGCTCACGTTTTCTATTCTCCTTCCGGCTTTCGGCTCCGCGCTGCTCTTTAACCTTTCTGCAAGCACGGGCGGAACGGATATTGCGGCGATGATTATAAAAAAATATACCTCCCTCGATATCGGGAAGGCGCTTTTCTGCACGGATATTCTTATAACTCTCGGTTCATTTTTTGCCTTCGGCATCGAAACCGGTCTTTTTTCAATACTCGGCCTGCTTTCAAAAGCGCTGATAGTTGACGCCGTAATCGAAAACATAAATCTTTCAAAGTATTTTATGATAGTTACGTCGCAAAAAGAAGAAATTGCCGCATACATAAACAAAAATCTGCACAGAGGCGCCACAACCTGGCCTGCCTCGGGCGCATTTACGGGCGAAAAACGCGATGTTATTCTTACGGCGGTGAGAAGGCCGCAGGCAATTGCTCTCAGAAGATTTTCAAAATCGGTTGATCCCCACTCGTTTATGGTGGTTTCAAATACAAGCGAAATAATCGGAAAGGGTTTTCGCGACACATTCTAAAACCTCAAAAACAGGCAGTTTAAAAAGTCAATTGACTTTTTAAACTGCCTGTTTTTCAAGTAATAAATCCAAGTGCATAATTTTCATATTCCATAATATGTGATTTTTCACTTTTCTTGCGTTCCGGAGTTTTTTAACATCCCCTTATTTTAATTTCCGCATTCTATACTTATTTCATTAAAGACATCCAGATAATCCGTCACGTCTCTTTTTTTCTTTTCCTCACCGGATATATCCAAAATCGCCTTACCGTCATGCATCATAACAGTTCTTGTTCCGTATTCCGCCGCATACCGCAGATTGTGCGTTATCATAATGGTTGTTATATTCTTCTCAGTCACAACTTTTTCCGTAAGCTTCATTACAATATCCGCGGATTTGGGGTCAAGCGCCGCCGTATGCTCATCCAAAAGCAGCACGTCAGGTCCGGAAATTGTTGCCATAAGAAGAGCCAAAGCCTGTCTCTGCCCTCCGGATAATGCGCCGGCAAGCGTCTCAAGCCTGTCTTCAAGTCCCATACCCAGAGTTTCAAGCAGGCTCCGGTAAAAATCTTTTCTTGCCGTATTCAGCCCTTTTGTAAGATTATACATTTTCCCTTTGTTGTCAGCTATGGACAGATTCTGAAAAATTGTCATAGTCGGGCAAGTCCCGTTTGCAGGATTCTGAAAAACCCTTGCCATATTTTGAGCACGTTTGTAATTGGCGGTTTTTGTTATATCTTTGCCGCTTAAATATACATTACCGCTGTCCGGCATTACATCGCCGGAAATAATATTAAGCATTGTAGTTTTGCCGGAGCCGTTGCTGCCGATAATCGAAACAAACTCTCCCTTATCTATCTCAAGGGAAAAATCATTAAAAAGACGTTTTTCATCAACCGTTCCGATATTAAACGTTTTATATATGTTTGAAAGCTTAAGCATTTTTTAAGCCCCCTTTGCGTTTCTTTGTTCTGAATCCGTTTAAAAGAAGCGTTGCAACAAACAAAACGGTTATAATAAGATTAGTATCGGACGATTCCATTCCGCTGCTTATAGCCGCCGTAATGCATGCCTTATAAATTATCATACCAAGCAGCACACCGCTTGTAAGGCGCATAAAACGTACTTTTTTAAACACTGTTGTTCCGATAATAACAGCCGCAAGGCCCATAACCATGGTGCCCGTGCCGCTTGTTATATCAAACTGCATGCTTCTCTGACACGCCAAAGACCCCGAAAGTGCCACCAGCGCATTTGAAATTGCCAGTCCGCGTATTTTAACGCGTCCGGGATTCTGCGCAAGCGTAACAAGAAGCGATTCGTTATCTCCGGCGCATCTGAGCAGAAAACCGGATTTTGTTGAAAGATACATATCGAGCACATATTTAAAAAGCAGTGCCAAAACAAAAATCACTATAAGGTATCTGTAATCCGATATGAACTGCGGTATTCCTTCGGGCATAGTGAAAATTGTATCATATCCCATCAGAAACTGATTCGGAGCTCCGGCAATACGGTAATTTACAGAATACAGAGCAGTCATTGTAAGTATACCTGCCAGAAGGTCCTTTATTTTAAGTTTTACATGTAAAAATCCCGTGAGCATTCCGGCAATGCATCCTGCCGCCGCAGAAGCCGGCAGACACAGCCATGGATTTACTCCGCGGAGCATCAGTGCCGCCGTAACTGCAGCGCCGAGAGGAAATGTTCCGTCAACTGACAAATCCGGGAAATCCAGTATTTTATAACTTATATAAATGCCCAAAGCCATTATTCCGTAAATAAGACCTTGCTCCAGTATGCCTATCAATATACTGCTCATGTTTCAGTTCTCCATAAATTTTAAATTATTTAATATCGTCCGGAATGGTTATTCCGAGTTTAGCAGCCGCATCTTTGTTTACCGCAACGCTGCTTTCGGTAATTGTCTGATACGGAATTGTTGAGATATCAGTACCCTTTAAAACTTTTCCTGCCATCTCGCCCGCCTGAATTCCGAGCTTAATATAGTCAAGTCCGGCACATGCCAGGCATCCGTTTGATACCTGTTCTTCTTCAGAGCCGAATACCGGTATATTCTTTGCATTTGCCTTTTCAAGTATGATTGCCAGTGATGCCACA